>JBDHUL010000021.1:0-16694 GCA_039812985.1 Saccharimonadaceae bacterium (SeqCode) | reverse complement strand
GAAAAGGAACATCTGGTATAATAATCAATGTCTCATCGTCACGCGGGTGTAGTACAGCGGTTAGTATACAAGTTTTCCAAACTTGGGATCGGAGTTCGATTCTCCGCACCCGCACCAAATCGGAACCTGCCAGCTCAGCCCTGACGCCTGTTCAAGTAAAGCCGGGACGCGTCCCACCAGAAAAACCCTTTGCATTATTTTTGTATTTCCTCCGCCGAATTTCTTTTTTTGGAAGCTGAAAAGGGTGTTTTCTGGTGGTGATTTATTGTTTCAGTATCTTTGGCATTATTTTTCGCGTATTCGCTCAGTGGGCACGCGAAAAATGATATAATTGTAACAGCTATGGGGTATCTAGATATTATCGATCAATTAGTGCCTAGTATTTCTCGGAAAGAGG
Organism: Saccharimonadaceae bacterium (SeqCode); assembly: GCA_039812985.1. GTDB lineage: Bacteria > Patescibacteriota > Saccharimonadia > Saccharimonadales > Saccharimonadaceae > JAPUDS01. The sequence continues at coordinate 16,297 of JBDHUL010000021.1, read as the reverse complement.
TAGTTTTAGACTTGTTTGCGGGAACAGGCGGGCTTGCGTTGGGTTTTGAAGCGGCCGGCTTTAAGACTATTGGCATGGAGTTCGATAAAAACTGCGTTGCAACTTACAATAAAAATCTGCACGGAGAGAATATACTTACAACAATCACGACCGAAACTGTATTCCCGAAGGCAGACATCATTGTTGGAGGCCCGCCTTGCCAGCCTTTTAGCGTAGGCGGCAACCAAAAAGGTGATGCCGATACGAGAAACGGTTTCCCGGCATTCATTGAAGCAGTGCGGCAAGTTCAGCCAAATATATTTATGTTTGAAAATGTCAGGGGCATGACATACAAAAATAAACAATACCTCGACTCTGTGCTCGAAGAGCTAGAGAAACTTGGCTATACGATATCGGCAGGTGTCTTACGGGCAGACGATTATGGCGTACCTCAAAAAAGGCAGCGTTTTGTTGCACTTGGTACACGCCTTGAAAGTCCCATTGGCTTTCCACCGCCAAAAAGCCCAAACAAGCACACCGCCGGTGATGCTATCGGTGATTTGTATTCTCAATTTGACGATAGCTCTCGCTTTTTAACACCGAGCCAAGACACGTACATCGCAAAGTACGAAAAAGTTTCAAAGTGTGTCAGACCGCGAGATATTTACCTTGATGAGCCTGTGCGCACCGTAACGTGTCGCAATCTAGCAGGCGCAACAGGAGATATGCTGCGTGTCAAATTGAAAGATGGACGTAGGCGCAGAGTTACTGTTAAAGAAGCTGCTCGCTTGCAGTCGTTCCCCGACTGGTTTCAGTTTGAGGGTACAGAATCGAGTACATTTAATCAAATTGGCAACGCAGTGCCGCCATTGCTTGCGTTTACAATCGCAAATCACATCATAAGCTACCTCGATAATCAAGAAGTACATACTTATATTCACGGCAACTACACGAGAGATAAGCAAGAAAGGCTAACGCTGACCGCATGACCAAAAGAACGAGAGATACGAAAAAACTGATAGAGGCTACTACTGAAATACTTGTAGCTATTGGTTTTCCCATCCAAGAATTAACGCCTCGCAGACGTGAGCGCGCCGTAATGGCGTTACTTGCTACGGCAGATATCGATAAGTTAAGTAAGATAAATCACCCAAAAACAATAGACGATGGTATTGTTATGAAAACAAGAGATATTATCAACTTTTTGAACACTCATTTTGGAGAAAACATATCATCTGGTTCATATGACGATATCCGTCGTAAAGACCTCAAGTTACTTGTACTTGGCGGTGTCGTACAGCGCACAAACGAGAACCTTGCGCGCAATGACTCAACTCGTGGTTATGCGCTCAATCCATCGGCAGCACCGTTATTCCGCGCATATGGCACGGGTAGTTTTCAGAGTGCAGCTGATGAGTTTTTGAAAACGCACGGCTCTGTTGCTAATCTGCTCGACCGAACACGAGATATTGTCAAAATACCAATACTCATAGAGGGTAAAACAATGGAGTTTTCAAATGGCGAACATAATCTATTACAGAAAGCTATCATTGAGGAGTTTTTGCCGCTATACGGTTACGGGGCAGAGGTTTTATATGTCGGCGATACTGCCGATAAGTATCTACATCTTGAGCAAGCAAAACTAGACTCGCTAGGATTCTTCAAACTCGACCACGGCGAGCTACCCGATGTTGTTGCATACTCAAAGAGTAAGAACTGGCTATATCTCATCGAGGCGGTTCACTCATCGGGACCAATTTCCGAAACAAGATTACTAGAGTTAAAAGCGCTAACTAAAGATTGCAAGACAGACATTGTATATGTAACTGCATTCTTGGATAGAGGTACTTTTCGCACTTGGGTAAAAGATATTGCATGGGAAACTGAGGTCTGGATTGCGGATAACCCGACGCACTTAATCCACTTTAACGGCGATAAGTTTATAGGGCCATATAAGGAGGCAGAAAATAATGGATGAGCAAAACGCAAAACTCTTGGCAGAAATGGGGGTAAAATTAACTGAGTCTGCCGTACGCAATACTGCTGGTGCAATTTCTGACAAAATCTCCAGCATAAAAGCGAAACGAGATGATAAACAAACCATCAGAGAACTTGAAGATATTGTTAATAACCTATTAGACGACAAGAGTGAGCTTGTCCGCATCGCACAAGCGTACGAGCAAGAACTCATATCACAAAAAATATCAGACGCAGATATCACGTATATCACAGATACACTTGTACCGCTTATTGAGAAATTTATTAATGGGATTGAGGATGAGGCTGAGCGTGCTAAAAATCAATCGTATCTTGATACTGTAAAAAGTATTATTTCAAAAGAAATGATTACTGTTATGCAACTTATCGGGTTCAATTTCAAAAAGGCTATCGGCGAACCATTAACCGTGCTTTTGAGCAGAATGATAGAGTCGAAAATACCCGAAAGTGATTTGGAGCTTAAGCGACTCAACCTCATTAACTCTAACTTAAGCATTGAGATTTCAAAAGATGAAGACTCATATAAGAGATTTTTGAAGCTAATCGGTCGAGAATAACTTACGGTAAGTACCGACGGTGGCGGTTATGCCGCCTGGGCGAAGCCACAACGCCTCTGCTGCTTGCGGTAGTCGCTACCACCAGAAAACACCCTTTACAACTAAAAAGAAATATCGGCGAGAGAAATTCAAAAAATAAATCAAAGGATTTTTCTGGTGGGGCGAGCGGGCGCTTCACGCGCCCGCAGACGTTGGGGGTGAGCCTGCGTGGCTCAGCATTTTTTCTCGAAATAGGTTCGAGCTTCGGAATATAGAGCCACCAAATCAGGACAAAGTTGCACGGACGGGCGCGAAAGCGCCTGTTTTGTTTGGGTTAGTTTGGTTTTGCGGAGCAAAACCCATCTATCTTTCTGGCGTGAAGACTGCCCGTGCTAGCAATCTTCGGCCGCGCTCTACATCCTCTTCTCAACGAGAGGAGTATCCTCTTACACCCCAGGCATGAGCACGACAGTCGTCACAGTACACGCCGGAAGGAAAAATGTCAGCGACGAAGAATAGGTAGCATTGGCAACAATTTTTGTCGGCGACAGATACTGCGTCGGGTAAGGACCGTTGCTGGTCTGCCAGGCATCGTAATGGCCAGAAAGCACCCCAGACAGTTGCACTGTCACGCGTGCGGCAACTGACGCACGCTTGTTCACGATAACGATATTATACCCGTCAGCTTCGTTGTTGACAGCGAATACCTCAGTAAGCGGCTGTGCAGCATGAGGCGTCACGACAAAGAACGCGTTATTGAAATGCGGAAAATTACGTACCTGTGACGCAGGTGGAGCCGCCAGGTTAGGCGTCCCTCCGCCCGTCCACATCGCGATGGCCCAGTAGGCTGGCATTGGACTCGAGTTTGGCCTGGTCACACCTCCCGATCCCGGCACATCGCCAGTATTGCCCGTATACTCATTCTGTACCATCACTCCGAGAGCTTGGTTCTGGGTTGCATACGGCATAGCACGACCCCCGCTACTCAAAACGTGACCAATAGCACTTGCCATCCAGACAGTGTTGACAGCACTAAAGAATCGTCCATCTATAAGCCCTCCGGACTGCGGACTGACGAACCCGCCTTCACTTTCCGGTACACCGTTATTTGATCGCCAAGAAAAATTCAGTTCATCAACATTGACCTGTTGCGGCAAGCCTCGACTTGCCAAGTCGGCGCGCAGCTCTGCTATTTGCTGTGAATACTCAGGCGTCTGGTCAAAAGCCGCAGACGTTGTGAGGTAGGTATTACCCATGGCATAGTTATGATAGTCAACCCCTGCCAGACGGGCCATACCCATGCCATCCATGTACACAGTCATGTCCGAGCGAGCATACATATAGTGCACCGGGCCCCAAACTTTCGTACCGGCAGTCACTGTTTGCAATTCGTTATATATCTCAATACTTCGGTCAATAACGCCCTGGATCATCCCGCCGTTCAGCCACGGCTCGTTTGGCCCGCTGTAGTCAATACCGGTCGTACCAAGTTCACCAACAATTGCACTCGCATCACCGGACTGATAGCCCTGGAAATCACCCGTTCGACCAGCAATAACGATCAAGCACCGATAGCCCCAGGAACGGTACACGTCGACGAGCGGTTTGATAGCGTTTGGCGGTGCGCCAACAGCCGATGAAACTGTTTTTGTTCCATCCCATTTGACCGGAATTCGACAATACCGTGCGTCTATCGCACGTTCCGCAGATGCCTGTTCGCTGTTTGTCGTTGGCAACCGCCCATAGGTACTCGAACACATACCGAGGAACGTCGGGTCGGTCGCCACAAGTACCGAACCAAAGTCAACCGACACCGTTGCATGAGCGCCTACATAAACTTTTTGTAGTCGCCTTGCCGCGAGACTCATACTGCTCGTACCTTTAGACCAGGGCATTTCATCACCTACCAGCATACCACTTATGCTTGTTCAGGTGGAATGTCTTTGAGCGTCAATGAAACAGTTTCGCCTGGCTGCACGTCGCCGGCCAACATACGTTTTGCCATGATATTTTCTACCACGCGCTGGACCATACGGCGCATCGGACGAGCGCCGAGACGCGGATCATTACCCTTCACTACCAGCCACGCTTTAAGCTCTGTGTCGATACGAACAGTGACTTTTTGGGGTTCAAGCGTTGTATTCACCCCGTCGATGATGAGATCAACGACTTTCGCCAGCTCCAGTTGCGAGAGCGGCCGAAACAAAACAATTTCATCAAATCGGTTCAAAAATTCTGGTCGAAACTGCTTTGAAGCAATGAGGTCATTTTGCAAATCGACTTCAAACTGCTCAAGTTCTTCACCTTTTTCTATATGGCGGCGTATCTGATCAGCTCCAGCGTTGCTTGTTGCAATGATAATAGCATCGCGAAAACTCACTTCGCGGCCCTGTATATCACGTAGAACACCTTCGTCCAGAACCTGCAACAATGTTGCAAGAACACTGTCATGTGCTTTTTCGATTTCATCTAACAACACAACAGAAAATGGTTGTTTCATGACCTGAGCCGTCAGACTATGGGGGTCTTCGGCTCCGTCAGCAATGAGTCGTTTGACGTCTTCGGGAGCAACAAACTCATTCATATCGAGTCGCAGCAATCGCTCCTCTCCACCAAAATACACCGCCGCCAGCGCTTTGGCTAGTTCGGTTTTGCCTACGCCCGTCGGCCCGAGAAATAGAAAAGTCCCAATGGGCCGGTTCTCACTCCGCACACCAGCCCTCGCCCGACGCAGGGCATCACTCACAACGCCTACGGCCCGGGTTTGATTTATCATCCGTTTGTGTATGAGATCTTCGAGCTTTAGCAGCCGCTCTTTTTCCTCAGCCGAGGCATTTGCTCCAACTTTGACACCCTGTACCTTTTCTATCGCAACCTGGACCGAATGCGCTGTCACATACCCGTTGTCATCACTGTACTGCGCCGCAGACATCAAAAGCTGCAAGGCCTTCCCTGGCTGAGCGGTGTCGTACATATAGCGCTCACTCAAGCGATACGCCTCGCGCAACGCCTGGTACATGTACGTCACCTTCCGAGTGTACTCAGTAGACAGCAGCTGGTCCTGCATAATACGCATTGTCTCGTCGTAGGTTGCAGACGTCAATGAAAAACGGTTCAATGCCTGAGCAAGCGACGGGTTCTTGCTCGAAATCTGCAAAAATCTCTGCTCATCCATCGTCACAATTGTTTTGAGCACCCCTCCTTCAAGTACCGGTTTCAGCAAGTTCGCAAGATTGATCGACCCGACACCGTCTTCAAAAAATAACTCAGCATCATCGAGACAAAGCACAATGTTTTTAGCACGAAACGCTTCCACCAGCAAATCGTTGACTAACCGTTCAACCTGTCCGCGACCCGACGCCGCCGCAATAATAGCCGCGGCGTCAAGCTGAATCACCTGACAGTACCTCAGGACTGCCGGAATGTCTGGCTCGGCAGCAAGGAGCCGCTGCGCAAATGCCTCAACAATCGTCGTTTTTCCGACACCGACAGGGCCAACAAGCGCCACGTTCGATATGCCATTAGAACCAAGATTTTTGAGCATAAAATCAACCGCTCCTGCATGCGCTTCGACATCGACGCTCGGTGTTCCGCCTACGACCCGGTTGCTTACATTTGTTCCAAAACGCTCAAGCAAGTGCGAGTATCCGAAGCTCCAGTCACGAGCAATGCCGCCCGTACGTTTCGGCTGGGTGTGAAATTCAATAAGCCTCTGAAGATGCTCATACCACCCGGCAACAAGTTCGACATCGTGTTTATCAAGTTGTAAGTGAGGCAAAAGTCCTGCGAGAGATGCATCCTGCGCAACGAGGGCGGCCAGCAGGTCGGATGCGCATATCACTCTGTCAGTTTTTTTTGCAACCGCGGCCTGCCAGGCAATCGCCAATTGTTGCTCGCCAAACGCGTCACCTAGCAAACCGGGAGATACGCCAGACCGGGCTATCAAAAACCGTCCACTCGGAGCCGACAACAACGCCCGTACCAGTCCCTCACGAGTCAGCTTCTCTGGAAGATGCGCGAGCATAGCCGGCTCAAGCCGGTCGTCCAATCGGTTTCCGACTGTCGGCGGTAGAACCCTGAGATAACGATCGTCCCATATAAGCGGCGTCATAAGCGTGATAGCACCGCCAGCCAGCAGCCAACCTGATGGTTGCTGCATCACCACCAGATAGATGCCGCTCAATCCGCAAGCAACAGCAGTAAAAAGTATCCCCCACCTTGCCCAGCCGCCAAACCATACATGCAGACGTGCCTGGCGAGCCCGAAGGCTGTCATAATGAAATAACTCGTTCATCGTATCCCCTGTAGCATACTCCATAGTGCACCCACGAGTACCGCAAACGGAAGGAGAGGCCAGAGTAACAGCCATAGAGCGCCAACGAGCGCCGACACGCACCACCACAGCGCACCGCCGACAAGGAGCGCTAAACGCGCGCCCCCCCCGATAATTCTTGAAATACTTCGATCAAACCACGCGCGAAACTGCGCCGAAAGCCCGCCACGCCCAATACCAGCATCGATCTGACGAAATGGCTGAAACAGCGTTCTAAGTAACAGCACAAATGAGAAATGATCCTCCACTCGCTTGAGACGCGCCTCTTCTCGCCGCAGTTCGCCGAGCCACCCTGCTCCATACCACCACCGGAAAAACGCCCACGCTTGCATATTACCTAAAATTATACAGCAAAACGGGGTATAATCGTTACGTATACATGCTGAAAAAACAATCAGTCACACTAGGTAAGCTCATCAAGAAAGCCATGCGGCTGCGAGGAGGCGGCTCAGCCTTGCCTGGTTTGGTGGTCGAGAAGCTGTCACCTGAATTTTTGCCACACGCACTCAGCCAGCTCCCCTACGGAGTTGTGCTCGTATCTGGAACTAATGGGAAAACTACCACTACTAAGATCATTGTTGAGCTCCTCCGGGCACATGGTCTCAGTGTTTTTTCCAACCCTTCGGGCAGTAACTTTACCCGCGGCGTTGTTGCAAGTTTACTTGACCACGTTGACAATGCAGGATTTTTGAACGCCGATGTTGCCGTGCTCGAACTTGACGAAGCCTATGCCGTACATTTTGCCCGTATTGTCGCTCCCACCCATACCCTTATTCTCAATATCTACCGCGACCAGCTCGACCGATTTGGCGAAATAGATCACACTGCCAACCTGCTCGCTCAAGTTGTTGAAAAGACAACGAAGGGTGTTGTGCTCAACCGCGATGATGAGCTAGTGCGGCGGCTTGAGGTTACAGTGCCTCGGAGCACTGGCTTGCGGTATTTTGGCGTCAGCGACCAACTACTCAAACTATTTCCAAGCGACGCAAATTTGCGCAACAAGAAGCCAGCGAAAACAAAGAAACAACCTACCCCAGACAAGCGACCTGTTCTCCACGCTGATGACGGCATGCTCGTGAAACTTACTGATACAAAAGCAACGTTTGCTTTTGGTGATCATATAGAACCCGCTATTTCGTTAAAGCTCTCTGGTATTTATAACGTCCAAAACGCGACGGCTGCTCTGACGCTCGTTCGACAAATCCTCGGCGATTCTTTTGATACGGCGAGGACATTTCAGGCACTTGCTTGTGTTCGTCCGGCGTTTGGCCGCGGCGAGGCCATTGACATCGACGGCCACCCTCTCGAGATTGTTCTCGTCAAAAACCCGAGCGGCTTTCGACTGAGCCTCGCCTCGTACAAAAAGCAACCCGCGACAACGATGATTGCTATCAACGACCTCTACGCCGACGGACGTGATATGAGTTGGCTGTGGGATGTTGACTTTCATCTATTGAGGGAGACTGGCGTGCGTGTGGTGAGTGGTATCAGGGCGTACGATATGGCACTACGACTTCAGTACGATGATGTCCCGGTCGAGCACGTCATGCCCGACATTTCGGCAGCGCTCCGTACGTTTCTCGCGCTTCCAGCTGGGCCAAAACGCATCTTCTGTACCTACACCGCTATGCTAGCCCTTCGACGTGAGTTAACGAGAACCTACTCACTGGAGGTGGTAGAATGACCAAACAACGCATCACCATCGCACATCTTTACCCGAAAGAAATGAACATCTACGGAGACTGGGGTAATGTCCTGACCCTCCAGCGACGACTTGAGTGGCATGGATTTGACCCGGTAGTTGTCGATCATCACCCCGGCAAACCATTTCCTTCCAGCGTCGATCTCGTCATCGGAGGCGGCGGCCAAGATTCTGGTCAGTCTACCATACAAAGCGATTTGCTCGACATAGGAGACACCCTCCATCAGTTGGCTGACAACGGAACGCCGATGCTCGTTATATGCGGCCTCTACCAGCTATTTGGTCGCTTTTTCAAAACAAAAGACGGCGCAACCATCCAAGGCATTGGTATATTTAAAGCCGAAACCCATGGCGGACCAAAACGCCTTATCGGCAACACCGTCGTACACACGCAAAAATTTGGAGAACTCGTTGGATACGAAAATCACTCGGGACTGACCATACTCGACAATAACCAGCCCGCGCTCGGTCGAGTGCTCAGCGGCAAGGGCAATAACGGTGAAGACACGACCGAAGGTGCCGTGTACAACCACGTCTACGGTAGCTATCTCCACGGGTCGCTTCTTCCGAAAAACCCTGCACTAGCTGACGAGCTACTCCGAGTAGCTGTCACCAACCGTTACGGCTCCTTCAAGCCTCGCGACATCGACGACACATTTGCAACCTACGCCCGGGAAATAGCCAGCCGCCGCCCTCGTTAGACCTCACGTTTTCTCAAGTGTAGCCATGAGACGGTCAAATTGCGTACGCAGTTCTTCGGAAAAAAGTACGTTCGGGTTTGCGACATGTAGCGCCGGCGTTGTGATACCTGCCGTCTCCACAAACTGACGGTAGTAGGCAGCCGATCCCACGCGGTAGTGCACTGCATTTACCACTTTGTAGCCGCTAGCGCATACGCCATTCTGCAAAATATTTGAAACTCGTTCAGTTATCGCGTAGCCGCCGACTGACGAAGGCAGGCTGCGTTCGGCAAACTCGAGGGTATCACCCGACCCAACTTGGTTATGCCAATCCGTATTGTAGCTACTAAGCGCTGGAACTTGGTTCGATGGATCAAAGCAAGTGCCATCGCGGCCAACACTGGTCGACCAGTCGTCACTCACCCCGCCGACCTTGACATATGGCATAGCCGAAAAGCTCACCAGCTGGCGATAACCCGCATCGGTCGAAGCAATCTTTGCATCAGACACCGATGTCGCCCCCCAACTAGTTGGGTAACAGAACTTCATGCCAAACGATACATCGCTAAATTGTGACTCACCGCTATTGCAAGTACCTGCCGTCTGTGGTTGCGGTGCAGGAGTCTGGCTCGATGACTGATTCTGGGCGGGTTGGTTTGTTTCCTTTGGTGCAGTCACCGACCCACCTTGAAACAGCAGCCATACAAGCACGATAACGCTTGCAAGGAGCACCGCAATGAGCCACAGCAGCACGCTCCGCGGCACACGCCGACGCGTTTGCTTTGTTACTCCACCGCCCCTCTCCGCCTCTGTCTTTTCTCTATCTACAATATCAGCCATATAACCCCCTTCTGTTGTACACACAGTATACGCTCTAAATGATACAAGTGCTAGAAAATATATAGTTTGGGACCATTCGGATCCCTCTTGTCAAAACAATAGAAAAAGCCCGAAACCAAAAAATTTCAGACTTTTTCTATGGTCGGGGAGACAGGATTCGACTTACTTTGCTCGCTCACCAGCTAAAGCTGGCCGCCACCTACAGCGGCTTCCGCTCGGCTAAACTTTGCTACCGTAAACTGCCGTCGGGCAGTTTACGCCTCTCGGTTCGAATCTTGCTTAACCCAACTATGAGAAAAAGCCCGAAACCAAAAGATTTCAGACTTTTTCTATGGTCGGGGAGACAGGATTCGAACCTGCGACCCCGCGGTCCCAAACCGCGTGCGCTACCGGACTGCGCCACTCCCCGGCCGTCAACTCTCAAGCCGCGCACGTGGCGTAACTTGAGAGAGTTCATCGATATGATACGAAGAACAGGGATGATTGTAGCAAAAATACGCTATTTTGGCTAGTATGGAACTATGAAGAAAAAACATAAGCATATTGTTGCCATTCTCAATATTATTGGAGGCGTCGGTTATGTCATCAACGTCCTCCAGTGGTTCTGGTTAGCCATGATATTTTTGCCAGGACTGCTGAAATCGCAGTTGTTGAAAGACATACTCCTTAGCACCCACGAAACCCCGAGCCCTCCACCACCCGAACCGGTTGTGAGTATGTCGTTACCGCTTCCATTTACCATTGCCATCTGGATACTCGCAGGTGTGGTTATCGTCATTGGGATCTATGTTATTTTTGTCGTGCTACCAAAGTCCGTTGCACGTACAGGAACCGCCGTCACTCATACACCGGCAACCGTAATTGCCCCCGTTATCTTACGTCGTGCACATCTTCCGGAGAAACAAAAACGCGAGCTACCAGCACTGATTATTGTCACTGTTAAAGCCATACTTGTGCTGGTGCCGTGGATCGTCCTATATGCGGCTCCATTGGAACCGAGCCAACCCCTCCCGCTCAACATCGTCACTGGCATAGGAGCCGTGTTGTGCGCCGTGACGGGCTGTTTGTTTGCGGCACAATACGCCTTCAGTCGCATCTACAGACTCGACTATAAAACACTGCGCTAAACTCGACAAATAACAGGGAACGCTGTAGAATGAAGCAGCACCTTCGGGGTGTGGCGCAGTTCGGTAGCGCGCACCGTTCGGGACGGTGAGGTCGTCCGTTCAAATCGGATCACCCCGACCAATATACAATGCCATCGCAACAGGTGGCGTTTTATGTTGGAAGAGCACCGCATTTATAGTGCGGTTCTACTTAGCAAACTCTATCGCACGGGTTTCGCGGATGACGTTGACCTTGATGGTCCCTGGATACTGCATAGTACTTTCGATCTTTGTTGCAATGTCGCGGGCGAGTTTAATGGCGCTCAGGTCGTCAACCGTCTGTGGCCGCACAATAACCCGAACTTCGCGTCCCGCCGAGATAGCGTACGCTTTGTCGATTCCCTCAAAGCTTGTGGCGACATTTTCAAGGTCGCGCATGCGCTCGGCAAAGTTTTCAGCTGAAATATTACGCGCACCCGGCCGCGCTGCACTGGCAGCGTCGCATACGCGAACAATCAGCGCTTCAACCGTCGTCGCTTCTATGTCATCGTGGTGCGCCTCGATAGCATGAACAATACGCTCATCCATACCGTACTTGCGCGCCAATTCTGCCCCAATATGGTGGTGCTTACCCTCCATGCGGTGAGTTACAGCTTTGCCAACGTCGTGGAGAAGCGTCGCAACCTTGGTAATACGCGCATCCGCCCCTAGCTCTTCGGCAATCAACCCCGCCATCTGCGCCATTTCAGTCGAGTGCTTCAGAACGTTTTGACCATAGCTTGTACGAAACTTAAGCTCCCCAAGCAAACGAAGCATTTCTTTCGGTATACCGACGACCCCTGCCTCACGAGCGGCATCTTCACCTGCCCTATCAACTTCTTTATCAATCTGTTTCTGCGCCTTCTCAACCACTTCCTCAATGCGCGCCGGGTGTATACGTCCATCTTTCATAAGTAGCTCAAGTGCAATACGAGCCACCTGTCGACGCACTGGATCGAAACTCGACAAAATAATCATGCCTGGTGTGTCATCAACCAATATGTCAACACCCGTGGCCCGTTGAAGCGCCTGGATATTGCGGCCTTCTTTGCCAATAATGCGGCCCTTCATATCTTCGTCTTCAAGTTTTACAGCGGTCACGGTGCGCTCAGCCGTCACGTCGCTGCTCATACGTTCCATAGCACTGACAAGTATGAGCTGGGCACGTTCTTCGGCATCGTCCATAGCTTCTTTCTGTAGTTTATTGACCAGACCCAACATGTCTTCTTTGATGTCGCGTTCGGTCATGGCTAGCAACTTCTCGGCCGCTTCAGCTTTGGAAAGCTTGGCGATTTTCTCCAGCTTTTCCTGCTGCTTGGTGCGGATGCCGCGTATTTCGTCCTTCAACCCTTCAACTTCAGATTCCTGAGAACGTAGTTTTTCACTGCGCTGGTCGAGTTCTTCGAGTTTGCGATCAAGGTTTTCCTCTCGCTGCGCCACTCGATCTTCAGACTTTTTTAGTTCACCGCGACGTTTGTCTTCTTCGCGTTTGGCTTCTTCGGCCAGCTTTAGTGCATCGTCTTTAGCTTTTAGCACGATGTCGCTCGCCTTCGTTTTGGCATCGGCCACGGCTCTGTCAGCCTTCTGCGCCCCTGAGGCGCCTTTTCGCTGGTTATACGCGACTGTCCCGCCAACCCCCAGCACAATACCAACGATGGCAATTACTGCTTCTATCATGTTGTGTTCCTTTCCGTTGACTCGTTTACAACAGTCAGACACGATACTCTCGTTCTTGTGCTGTGCAATCCGGTCTAAAGCAAATGTGAAAAATAATCGTTTATGGACTGTTCCATGTGGCGCCATCTGCCGCAGCAGACATCCCGCGCCGCGTAGTATCGCACGTCCAACTCTACTATAGAGCACTTTACCTTCACAGGCAACAAGAGCCCTATAGTTGCTGTGCGTATACGACCGTACGGCTTGAAAATTCGAACGTCTTAGGGTTCATATCGCCGCCACACGTAATAAGATTTAACCCAGGGGTCTTTGACTCAAACGGCACCATGAGCTTTGCCATATCAATGTCCTTTGCCGGTTTGGTTTCGACTTGTTTAACAACATACTTCACAACCAGTTTGTCGCCGCGTTCAACTGAGACTTGATCACCAACCTTCAGAGCCTGTAATGTACGAAATACCCCATGAGAACGAGGGCCTGCATAGTGGCCATTTAGTACAACTGCACCGGACTCACCCGGACGAGCACTCATGTTATACCATCCCGCATCATAAATAGTATTTGGCGTTTTCATCTCGTTGGTTTTTGACACGCCGACTGACACGATACGAGCCTCAACCCCTATGGATGGTATGCGGAGTATGCGGGGTTGCTGCGGAGCAACCGCGTATGTTTGCAGGTAGTTTCCTTTGGGTTTCTCTTCACTTGGAACCGAGGTTGTTCCTGCCTCATCACCCTCGGAAGTAGTGGATGATTCAGCGTGAGACGCCAGTACTTTTGCCTGATCAAGCACCGCGCGGTTGGCAACAGCACCCTGTACCGCCACCATGATACCAATGACAAATACGGCCCCTGCAAGGCCGTATAGTGCCTTTCCTCTGTGCCTTCGAAAAACATGTCGCCAGCGAGAGACAGGGCGTGATTTTTTGGCAGGTTTGTCGCCAACCACCTGTTGCGATAACACCTGAGCCGGCTGGGGGTCTGGTGTGTCTGTCGCTCCTGTACGTGGAGTAGTTACTGGCTTGATAAGACGCACCGGTACAGCTGCCTCAGGCATAGCTACTGGCAGTCCACCGGGCTGCTGGGCATGCGGATGCGCAGGGGACGGGCTTGCTACTATATCCATATATGGACCACAATGTCGCGGCTGAACGGCACGACGAGGAACGTTGAGGTCGCTTAACGAAGGCCGTTGTGTACGCGCCGGAACTGGATATCGTCTATGTCGTCTCTCCATAATGTCTCTTTCACTGCGCTCGTTACCAGCGTTGCTTACGCGTACGCTCGCCTATCACGGTATGAGCGTACGCGGTGCAGCGTCTATTACCTGTGGTGTTTTTGTTGGGTGCGACGTGCGATGACAACAAGGCCCAGTGCGGCCGCAACCGTCGCAATCAACGTCATAACCGGATGGGCTGTCACAAGCGAAAACCCAGTATTTGGTACCGTCGGGGTATTTTGAACAGTCAACGTAACGTCGTTGCCATCGCCGCCAATATAACTTATCTTGAACACAATACCATTTTGAGTAAAGGTCGCGCCTTCGGGAAGGTCTTTAAATGTTCCGGTCACCGCCTGCGTCCCGGCCTGGTTAATAATTACAAAAACCTGACCTTTTTTCGGCGTGTAACTGTTATACCGGGCGGTCTCTAGAACGGCTGTCGTCGTATTGATATACAGCGACGACGGTGACGTACCTGTTACGAGTAGCTGATCATAGCCTGTGCATGGATCTGTGCCGCCGAGCTCAAAACTATACGTACCCGACATAGAGATTGTTCCAGCTGATATGCACCCCGGACTCATACCCGGTGCGACCCGTCCTCCCACATCAACCCACAGACGATCCATAGTTCCGCTACCCTTCACTAAACCGCCATACATCACACTCACTCCGCCTCGCTGTCCACCATCAAATACCGCGGTTTCGTTCGCGACAATACTCAAATCCTGACTGGTTTTATCGGTAATAGTGGTTGTTTTGACAGGGTTTACCTGAGTTCCCGATGGTGTTGCTGTTGTATTGGACGACGGGGAGAACGTCAAGACTCCACCTGAAGTCAAGTCCTTTGTGAGTGTTTTGTCACTCCCAGTTATTGCGCCCGTATAGGTGACGGTCGTCATGCTTCCGACATACACACTGGCACTCGAAAGAAGCGTGACTGGGCCAGACCAGCTCCGGGTAGTTGTCACGGGGTTATAAGATTCATCGACATCTGGGAGGAACCATAGCACAGGATTGCCCGTACCCGAGCCTCCACCCAATATCACTGGTTTTGTCATGTCTTTCAAATATGCCATAGCCCCATTTTCGACTGTCAACGAACCGTATGTCATGCCCGGCATGACATCAGGCGCACCAGAGCTACTGCCTCCGCCCATGCCACAGGTGGCCGGACGATATGGTGCGACAAAACCAGCCACAATACTTGCTGCCGAGCTACCGCTCGCAACCGGAGACGTAGGTGACACTCCAGCCATTCGAAGGATACCGGCAATATTTACGGACGCAGAACCCGTCATCGTCCCTAAATAAACCGCGTTGTTCTCTATGGTTACGTCGCCATCACCCGACAGCCCGCCAACCATAATCTGCACCGCGCTATCGCATGTCGTGGTCGATTCAACCTTCAGCAATGCTCCCGGCCCAAAGGCCAATGTGTTCACCGTATAATTGCCGTTGCCCGCCGCATAGGCCGTTGGCGTAACGAGTAGCCCGCCAAGCTTTACCGCTAAGTCATTCGTCAGACTCTTATCTCCTGTTGGTCGGGCGTCAAAACGAACAATATCTCCAGCGAGCGGCGTTGCACCGCCGCAGTTTGACCAGTTTGTAGCGGTACTAAACTTATTATCGCCCGCAGTTCCCGTCCAGGTACAGGTCTGCACTGCAGCAAAGGCTCGTTGCGAACAGAGCAGTCCACCGGCAAGTCCGGCCACAACGCCAACTGCCGCTAACACCAATGTTTTTTGTTTCATATGTCTCTTTCGTTTTTATTTGTAAAACATTCTTATTATTTCATAAGCGCATTGACAGAAATATAGTATTTTTAACAACTATTATTTTCGTGGTAACGTAATTCGTGCATCCACTCCGTAAAATGGCGTGACGACACCGTCATTTTCACCCGATCGCAAGCGCCCGACTGCCATTTCACGCCAGCCTGTATCGAACGCCTGGCCAACAACCGGCACCTGTAGCGCGTATGCAAGGGTATTCATGACCGTCAGGCCGATCCGTAACCCCGTAAAGCTACCGGGACCTTCATAGGCAAACAGTCCCGTCAAACTCTGCAAACTACAATCATGCGATACCAAAAACGTATCAATCTCAGTAAGCAATCCATGCGCCAACTGTCGGTCGGCCCGCCACTGATACTCTGCCAGTAGCGTGCCGGCTTCGTCATAGA
>JBDHUL010000020.1:0-16784 GCA_039812985.1 Saccharimonadaceae bacterium (SeqCode) | reverse complement strand
GGCGAGTTTAAAAAGCGGCTATTTATTGACACAGTAGTGTGTGATGAAACGAGCCCGTGGACGAAGGATTTTCGGTCACGACCGGGCAAGTACCCTGAACTTGACGCAGATCAACGCAGTAAAATCCTTCCTATGCCTCCGCTCAAAACTGGTACCTATCGCCACTATAAAGGCGGCGAGTACGAGGTATTAACACTGGCTGTGAACGAGGCGACACACGAATGGTGCGTGGTATATAGAGCGCTCTACGACACGGGTAAGTCACCAAGCGTATGGGTGCGTACAGCGGCTGATTTTATGGCAAGGCTCGATGATGGAAAGCAGCGATTCACGCACCTACACTCATGACCTTATCTTCGAAAACAAGCATAAAAATTGTTCAACTCAACACGTGGGAGGGGCGTCTGGCGCGCGGACTGCTACGATTTGTCGAGCGCGAGCGACCAGATATCATGTGCCTGCAAGAAGTCTTTTGCGGTGGAGCTCACGTGCGATTTCCCGACAGGATGTGTGACATACTTGAGCGTATTGTGAGTATGGGTGATTATGGCCATGTATACTTTTCGCCGCGCTACCGTTTTGATGCGGCTGGCGCTCAAGTCGAGGTTGGCAACGCTATCGTGAGCCGGTTTCCGTTTATGAGCGAAAAAACTGTATGGATAGAGGGTGACGGGCCGCAGTGTGCGACAACAACCATTACCTATGTTGAAAACATAACCAACCTGCAGATTGCTAGAGTTCGTACACCGCAAGGGCCTTTGTATGTGGCGAACCACCATGGGCATCATGTTGGGAGTAAACATGTGACACACCTTGTTGATACGTCGCTGGGTGATGACATGTCCGTCGCGATGATGCAAAAAGTGGCTGAGAAGTTACGGAAAGTGGATGGCCCGTTAGTGTTTTGCGGTGACCTTAATGTGTCATCAGACAGCCCGTCTATGCGGTGTTTTGACGGCTGGATGCAGGACATGGTAGTCACGGCGAAGACGACAACAACGCTCAGCCATCTCAACGTTGACCGTGACATTGCGTGCGACCATGTGCTCGTGAATGCCGGTGTGAACGTGCGCCGTTTCTTGGTTGCGAGCGACATAGTGAGCGACCATTTTCCGCTCGTCGCGGAACTGGACATATGGTAGTCTGGAGTGGATGGGGCAAACAAAGCATAAAAAAACTGGCAAGAAACAGCTGACGCTCAAAGAGCAAGCCGTTGCCATAGCGAGAGTCGCAAAGCTGAGTTTTCAGACGGCTCCCGGGGCCGTGTTATTTAAACTGGTTGGCGCAGTGGTGGGTGCGGTGGTGCCGCTCATGACGGCGTACTTTGCGGCACTTACGACAACCTCGCTCGTCGATGCCTATGGTGGAAACGAATCGGCGCGCCGCGCCGTGCTCTGGTATGTTATCGCTACGGCATTCCTTGGGCTGTTCAGCCTTGTATGGCAGAGTATTGATCAGTACATCCAGGCCAGCATGCGCTACCGCGTTGAATCAAAAGTAGCCGACCAGATGTACGAGCAGTTTCTCAGCCTAGACTTTTGGCGGTACGATGACAAAACCACGGCCGATCTTTACGAAAAAGCCCAAAAATTCGCCCAGCTCTTTGCATGGGTGTTTGACCGATTGGCCGCTATCATATCGCAGCTCATCGCTATGTTCGCGGGAGTCGGGGCGCTGTTTTTCTTTAACTCCTGGCTTGCACTGGCGGTGCTGGTCGCCATTGTCCCGGGGGTGTACCTACAGTTCAAGTTGTCGCGGGCCCAAATAGCCCATTGGAATAACAACGTGGATGCTCGCCGCACGAAAAGCATGATTGAGTGGAGTTTACTACAACCCGACAAGATTACGGAACTACGTCTATATGGCATGGTGCGACATTTGCTCGATATGCGCATGAGCATGAGGGATAAGGATGAAAAGGTACGTATTGATTTTGAGCGACACTTTATGTCAAAACGGCTTATGGCCGACGTCTTGCAAGCCGCGGCTGAAGTTGGGTCGCTCATATGGGTGACGCTCGAGATAATTGCCGGTCGCCAAGCGGTGGGGCAGTTTGTGTATGTTCAGCAGGTTGTCGGCCGGGCTATGGGTGCGGCCACAGGATTTGTTTCTGAGCTGTCCACGGTTGATGAAGAGGTGGCAAACTTGTTTGAATACCAACAGTTCATGCAACTTGAGCGGTCGAGCTCACGACTAAAAAAGGTGGCAAGTACGCCCGGGAGTATAGAGTTTCAAGACGTGTCATTTCGCTATCCAAACAGTCGGCAGTGGGTGTTGAGGGATGTCTCGCTGACCATACGGCAGCACCAGCATATCGCTATAGTCGGTGAAAATGGTGCGGGCAAAACGACTCTTATAAAACTTCTTGCCGGGCTCTATACACCGACAAAAGGGAGTGTCTTGGTTGACAATAAGCCATTGAACGAGTTTGATGTTGGTTCGTGGCACAAGCAGCTAGCACTGCTAAGACAGGAATTTACAGAGTACGGTTTTGCAAATGTTCGTGACAACGTTCTATTTGGTGATGTTGAAAAAAATGACCCAGAGCAGTTACGTGTCGCGCTTCACGATGCCGAGGCGGCGGACTTCACCAGTAAACTCCCATATGGGCTCAACACGTTTTTAATGAATTGGATTGAAGATGACGATGGCAACAAAGGAGTTGAACTTTCAGGCGGTCAGTGGCAACGGTTGGCCCTTGCGAGGAATTTTTACCGCGATGCGCCGATAATTATACTCGATGAACCGACGAGCGCCATAGATGCATTGGCCGAAGCACGAATATTTAATCGTTTATTCAAAGAAAAAGACAAGACTATTGTTGTTATTTCACACCGTTTGACGACGATCAAGAAAGCCGACGTCGTGTATATGATGAAAGATGGACGTATCGTTGAGCAAGGGACATGTCAGGAGCTCATAGGCCGGCGCGATGAGTTCTATCGTATGTTTGAGTCGCAAATACAATAACCTCCCGCTGTGTTAGCGGGAGGTTATTGCGGGGTAGCAAAAAACTACCAGCTGCGCTGACGGAATGAACCGCCGCCGCCACCGTGGCCACCGAAGTCGCCGCGTGGTTTGTCCTCGCGTGGACGAGCTTCGTTGACCGTGATAGTGCGACCGTCAAGCTCGGAGTTATTGAGCTTTTCGATAGCTGCTTTGGCTTCGTTGTCGTCTTCGAACTCGACAAAACCAAAACCGCGTGAGCGGCCGGTTTCACGGTCTGTCACGACCTTGGCGCTGGCAACGGTGCCACACTGAGCAAAATGCGCTTGAAGCGTGTCGTCAGTGGTGCCCCATGCCAGGCTTCCTACAAAGAGTTTTTTCACGTATAGTTTCCTTTTCCTTACGTACATTTCAGTTCGACCCGCGCCTGTTTTCTACCAGTGGAAGTAACCTATACGCTCTACTGAACGACATAAGTTAAGCATACTCTCAGAAAAAAAGCGATACCCATGACCGCGTGGCTGCATTTCTTTGAGTCCGGACAGGTTCTCGGTGCGGCGAAAGACACTCTGGCTACGGACACTTTCTTTAAACATTGTTGCGCGGGTAAAAGTACTTATGCTACACTAAAAAACGTAATAGTCGTCGATGAGAGCGAAGACAAACAATGCTAATGAGGTGAAGGGGGATATGTATGAATAGAGTTCGTATAAGCCCTCAACAATCAGGAGCAAAAGGCTGGAGTCACCGGGTGGTAGTGGGTGTGGCTGCCGCTGCCGCGTCTCTGGTACAGGTAAGCGTGTTTGGGCCGCCGACCGCGCATGCCGTAACGCCGCCAGACAGTTGCTTTGGTTTTTCAGTAAACGCCATATTTACATACTATGACAATGAAGGTAATGTTCCGACAAATCCAGCCTGCCCGCGAGATGTTGACATACCGGCAAGTATTGCCGGTGGGACGGTGCAGTTTATTTCTCCTAGTGCCTTTGACAATAAAAATATCACGTCGGTGACGTTTCCAAACACGCTCGTGACCATTGGAGATCATGCGTTTAGCAATAACCATATCACGTCAGTTGACATACCGAGCAGCGTCACGTCAATATTTGGATCAGCCTTTGACAACAATCAAATAAGCAGTTTGACCATTACACCAAATACAACTCGGATCGACGGTAATGCCTTTTCCAACAACCGGCTGACGTCAGCGACGATGTACGCTGGTGTGCAGTACGGCGAAGCCATTTTTGACCGCAACCTCCTAACAAGTGTCGATATCCAGCCTGGTGTGACGAGCATTCCCAGAGGTATGTTTAGCAACAACAACTTGACGTCGGTGGCCCTGCCGGCCGGTCTTCAGACCATAGGTGACCATGCCTTTCAGCTCAATCAACTCACCACGCTCGTGCTACCAAACTCAGTGACGAGTATCAACCCGGGCAGTTTCTACGGTAACTCTCTTACGTCGCTGACGTTGTCGAGCGGCTTGACATCCCTACCGGAAAATGTATTTACAGGCAATCTTCTGA
Organism: Saccharimonadaceae bacterium (SeqCode); assembly: GCA_039812985.1. Classification (GTDB taxonomy): domain Bacteria; phylum Patescibacteriota; class Saccharimonadia; order Saccharimonadales; family Saccharimonadaceae; genus JAPUDS01. Next base: position 12,309 of record JBDHUL010000020.1, on the reverse strand, counting down.
CAAGTGTGAACGTGCCAGCATCCATTACCTCGCTTGACCCTTCAGCCTTTTCTTTTCAGGGCTCGACTCGCGCTGCCGATCTGTGGATGAACGTCCCGCTTGGAGCAGGTGGTGCTGCGGCCGACAACGCTGAGTTTTTAAGCGAAATCAATAACATATGGTTTGTCCAGCTTTATACCCCAGGTTACGCTAACCCTGGCGGTCTTACAGATAACACAAATGCTATCACAGACTTCGACTTTACAGGTGACGGTGTGAACGATCCGGTAAGTATAGGTGGGAACATCGTTGATCCGGCACCGGTTCAGCTGAACTATCTCGATACGGCGGGTTCTACTGTCTCTCCTTCTCAGCAACGAGTCGGTACTCTGACTGGTGGGGATACCGTCAGTCGCTATATGGTCATGGACGTGCAACGCGACGTCTTTAGCCCGCTTGTGTACTTTAAGGTTGGGCAAAACGTCACCTTTACACCTCCGGCCGTGAGTGGATATGTGACGCCGGCGAGCGTCGGGAGGGTGCTCGGGGCAAGTACGGTCGTTGACTTTGTATATGGCGCAGTTTCTGCGTCAGGGGCATCCACAACAACGAGCGGAGGCGGCGTCGGGGTAAAGCTGGCTGCTACTGGTCAGGTAGTATGGCAAGCCATAGCGGTTGCCGGTGCGTTGTTAGGAGCTGGTATACTCGTCGTCCTGGTGAGTCTGCGAAAAAAGTTGAAAGCATAACCGCGTCGTGGTACACTCGCACGTAGGGCTGGTGCGCTCACGGGTTTGGCGCTTCAAAACAAAAACAACTTGAAACAAAAAACCCGGGTGGGCGCGCAGCAGCTTATCGAACAGCCCACTCTAGAAAAAAGAGTGGGTTTTCGTTATAATACGTTTTGTGTCTCGCGGGGCTATAGCTCAGTTGACTAGAGCGCTGCCATGGCATGGCAGAGGTCCAGGGTTTGAGTCCCTGTAGCTCCACCACAACGTATCCGAACAGTTCCTTAAAAAGGAACTGTTATGCTTTATACTAGTAGACATGTTTCGAACTATCATACGCAGTCTCATGATTTCTCGGGTTAAAAAATACTTTGTCAAATACCATCCAAAACTCATAGTTATTACCGGAAGTGTAGGTAAAACTAGCACGAAAAATGCCATAGCGACTGTTTTGGCCGAAAAGTACCGCGTGCGGGTTCATGACGGCAACCATAATATGGACATGTCGGTGCCGCCAGCACTGCTTGGTATACGTTATCCTGAAAATGCTCGGTCGCCACTGGCGTGGTTGACGGTGCTACGAGCGATGAATCGTCGTATACGAGAGCCTCAGGACGTTGATGTGATTGTGCAAGAACTTGGTACTGACAAACCAGGCGATGTATCGCATTTTGCAACCTACCTCAGGCCAGATATTGCCGTGGTAACGGCAGTCAGCGAAGAGCATATGGAGTTCTTTAAGACTATTGAGGCAGTTGCAGCCGAAGAGTTGTCAGTTGCGGCATTTTCGAACCTCACTGTCATAAACCGTGATGATATATCGGCGCAGTACGCAAAATACGCCCAGACTGAAAATATAGATACGTACGGTCTCACTGACCCCGCCGAATACCGGCTGAAAGTTGAACCCGGCAGCCCGCTTGACGGGCGCATGGGCCATATCGTTACACCAGAATGGGGTGAGGTACCGGTGTCACTACAGCTGGTCGGCGATCACGCGCTCAAGGCGGCGGCCGCGGCACTCTGTGTTGCTTCGCGCTGCGGTTTGACATCGGCCGAGGCCGCAGTCGGTGTGAGCAAAATTCGCCCAACGAAAGGCCGTATGCAGATATTACGCGGCGTTGAACGGTCAACACTCATTGACGATACGTACAATGCCAGTCCTTTGGCCGTCACCGCTGCCCTAGAGACGCTGTACTCAATAGATACGCCACAACGCATCGCCATACTTGGGTCGATGAACGAAATGGGTGAATCATCGCCCGCGGCGCACGACGCCGTCGGACAGGCCTGTAACCCAGAGAAACTTAACTGGGTGGTAACTATAGGCGTCGATGCTGAAACATATCTTGCGCCTGCCGCTGTCAAAAAAGGGTGCCAGGTACGGTCATTTCGCAGTCCGTATGAGGCGGGTGGGTTTGTACATAGTGTGCTTGAGCCGGGTGCGGTCGTTCTCGCAAAAGGGTCGCAGAACGGCGTATTTGCCGAAGAAGCACTGAAAGTATTGCTCCATAGCACCGAAGAAGAGTCGCGTCTCGTTCGTCAGTCAGCGTACTGGATGAGTCAAAAACGCCAACAGTTCGACGCCTATGCCGGAACGCCGCCGACAGACGAATAGTATTCGAGGTAGTCAAAGTAGTTGTTTGAATGGTAAACATAAGGTATTATCATGAGTATTAAATTACCGAGGGGAGAGTACATGGATACGAACGTGCATAAACCTGATGCTGAAACGGTGGAGCCTGTTGTCGCACCCGTTGGAGCACCGCAGTTACCAGTTAAGAAGTCGAAAAAAGGTCTTGCAGTCGGTCTCGTTAGCGCTGGCGTGGTGCTTCTTGCGCTCGTTGGCGGCGGTCTTGCGTATGGACTGGTATATAACAATCCCGACAATGTCGTTGCTGATGCTTTAACAAAGGTATTGACGGCCAAGAGCGGATCAGCAAATGGGAACATTACCGTGAGTGAAGGTTCGATTAAGAATACCATTGACTTCTCGGCTGTATCGAACGAAGCTGGTCACGGTTCTGGTGATATTACCCTTATATCTAGTGGATCGGGAAAAGACATCAAAGTAAAGGCTCATGTTGCCGGAACAAAAGACGAATCATTGGTCAAAATTGATGATCTCAAGTCGGTGCTCAATGACGCGCTTGGTGATTCGGCAGCAGCAAGTATTGACCAATATACTGGTGGTCTCGTAGCTAAAATCGACAGCAAATGGATTAGCATCAAAACTAGCGATCTCGATAGCATGACCAGTTCATCTAGCGGCAAGGAAAGTCAGTGTATGCAGAGCGAAATACAAAAGCTTCGAACTGACACTGCCCTGCGGGATGAGGTGGTCGCAGTTTATAAAAAGAACCCGCTGTTCAAGGTAACGAGCAAGGGAAGCGACGCAAATGGCAACCGCTATAACCTGGAGCCCATTGAAGCAAACGGTAAGGCGTTTGCAAAAGCGCTTGTCGAGACGAAGCTCTTTAAGGCTCTCGACGACTGTACGTCGCAGGATCTAAAAAAGGCGCTTGAGGATTCAGAAGGTTCATCGTCGAGCGATACGACTGGCACGCTCGATATCTGGGTAGATGGTTGGTCGCACAACCTCAACAAAGTCCTCCTAACGACCAAAGGAAGAACGAGCAATATGACGCTCGACATGTCTATGAAACTCAATACCAATCCGACTGTAACGCTACCAAAGGCCGATACGAACTTTAGCGACTTAAAGAAAGAGATTGAAAAAATCCAGCAGCAGCTGGTGCCGACGTCCACACAGACAGACCTCACCTCTTCGAAAAAGTACGACTATGTCTACTAGGATGCATAGGTAGATAATAATACGACCTCCTGACAAAACGGGGGTCGTATTTTATACTGGGAGGAGTATGAAACGCTATAACCCCACCGAAATAGAGCCAAAATGGCAACATATATGGGACGAAACCCAAATATACACCACCGATATAACCTCAACAAAACCAAAATATGTTGCGATGAGCATGTTCAACTACCCATCGGGTGCGGGCATACATATTGGTCATGCCATGAACTATACCATCAGCGATGTGATGGCCCGCTACAAGCGTCAACAGGGATATGAGAGCTATCACCCGGTCGGCTGGGATGCCTTTGGGCTGCCAGCTGAAAACTATGCAATCAAAACTGGTATCAGCCCGCAGGAGTCCATGTCGCGCATCATACCAAGCTACCATTCTCAGTATAAAGCGATGGGCTGGAGTAACGACTGGAGTAAAGAAATCAGCACGCATCTGCCGGAATATTATCGCTGGACGCAGTGGATTTTTGCCGAAATGTATCGACATGGCCTCGCCTACCAAGACGCGCGAATGCAGTGGTGGTGTACCAAGTGTCAGACGGTGCTTGCCAACGAGCAGGTGATCGATGGCAAATGCTGGCGGCATGACGCAGCTGACGACCCTGACGTTGCCAAGAAAGAAGTCAAACAATGGTTTTTCAAGATCACTGAGTATGCAGACGAACTGCTCGAGGCGACCGACGCGCTGGACTGGAGTGAGGTTGTCAAAACCGCGCAGAAAAACTGGATCGGCCGCTCTGTTGGCGCGGAGGTTGAGTTTGCCCTGGCAAATTCAATAGACCGTAGACCGGAGACCGTGGACGCTGGGGAATCGCAGGCTGATATTCCAAAATCTACTATTACCGTGTTCACAACGCGGCCCGACACCCTATTTGGCGCGACATTTCTCGTGCTGGCACCTGAGCATGAACTGGTCGAGAGTCTGGCAATTGCTGAACAATCAGAAGCAGTAAAACAGTATGTGAAACAGTCCCTCAAAAAATCTGAGGTGGAGCGGCAGAGTGAAGGAAAAGAAAAAACAGGGGTATTTACCGGCAGTTATGCCATCAATCCGATGAATGGGGCGAAACTGCCGATTTGGATTGCTGATTATGTGCTCGGCGGCTATGGCACCGGCGCCATCATGGCCGTGCCCGCGCACGACGAACGCGACAATGAATTTGCCAAGATATTTGATTTGCCGATTGTCAACGTGGTAGCGCGTGATTTTGGCGTGGCTCTGCCTGACAGCAAAGATGTGAGCGGGGTGAATGTCATCGGTTACGACCCCGACACGAAGCGCTTTATGGGACTTTATAACAATAATACCAAGCAAGCCTGGCTCGTCAGCGGTGGTCGTGAAGAAGGAGAAGACTACGATGTCGTCGCCCGACGGGAGCTGGCGGAAGAAGCTGGCTATCATGACGTCAAGGAATTGATCCAGCTTGGGCCGCTGCACTATTCGTATTATTACAATGACAACAAGAAAAGCAATCGGCGCGCCAGCGGCTATAATTACCTGGCGATTATTTCTGAACGTGAGCAAGCCGAGAAGAAAAACGAGTCCCACGAGGATTTTGAAGTCCGCTGGCAAACCGCCAAAGAATTGCGAAAAGGCATCGAAACAACCAAGGGAGGTGTCGAACACTGGTTATATGGTATAGACGAGGCTGTCAAAGCCGCCAAGGCCTATAATGACAAGGCCACGTATGAGGCCGATATGTTTGCCGGGGACGGTATATTGTTCAACTCCGGCCAGTTTGACGGCGTAAATTCCGCTGAGGCGCGGGATTTGATTGTGCAACATCTTGAGCGTGAGGGCCTGGGTCAGGCGAAGACGACATACAAGATTCGCGACTGGAGTGTGAGTCGCCAGCGATATTGGGGCGCGCCGATTCCGATTGTGAATTGTCCGAAAGACGGTGCTGTACTGGTGCCAGACGATCAGTTGCCGGTGGTCCTGCCGGAACTTGACGACTACGCCCCAAGCGGCGATGGACGAAGCGCCCTGGCGCGGGCAACTGACTGGCTGCATACTACCTGTCCAACGTGCGGTGGGCCGGCTGAGCGCGAAACCGATACGCTTGACACGTATATCTGTAGCAGCTGGTACGAACTGCGCTATCTTGACCCCAAAAATACCGAAAAACCGTTTGAGCCAGCCGTTGCCAACCGCTGGATGCCGATTGATTTTTATAACGGCGGCGACCATGCAACAGCCCACCTCATCTACGTGCGGTTTGTGGCGCGGTTTTTCCATAAACTCGGGATGCTCGACGACCCCGAGCCGTTTAAAAAGTTTCTCTTTAACGGCAAGGTAAAGGCACATGACGGGAGCGTTTTTAGCAAAAGCAAGGGCAATGGCATTGACCCAATAGAGATTATCAACCAAGGCTACGGAGCGGATGCGTTGCGTACCTACCTGATGTTTGCCGCTCCCCTCGAATTTGACAGCCGCTGGGATCCGCAGGGTGTGCCGGCGACCCACCGATTCTTGTCGCGTATCTGGAATTTAACACAGGAGTTCTTAGAAGATAAGAGCAAAGCGTCTGAGGCGATAGGGGAGAACACCGCGTTGGTTCACGTCATTCACCCCGCCATCAAAAAAGTGACTGAAGACCTGGAAGCGCAAAAATACAATACGGCCATCGCTACCATGATGAAATGCGTCAATGAACTGTATGATTTCAAAGCAAAAAATGGATTTGCACCTCGTGAATTGTGGCAGTTTGCACTTGAGAGTCTGGTGGCGCTTGTGGCACCGTTTGCGCCGCATATTGCCGATGAGCTGTGGCGACAGCTCGGTCGAACGAACTCTGTTCAACGCGACAGCTGGCCGACATGGGATAACGCGTGTCTTGTCTCAGATACGATCACCATAGCCGTACAGGTCAACGGTAAAGTTCGTGCCGAACTGCGCGTTGCCCCTGATAGTTCCAAAACAGATTTAGAGCAACTGGCACTTGAAAACGACAGAGTCAAAGAGTTCTTAGGCGGAAAAACACCGACCAGGGTTGTTATTGTTCCGGGTCGTTTGGTTAATGTTGTTGTTTAGGTCTGCTTGTGAGGCTCAACAGATATCGTCAATGACCGGTTGAAAAACATGTATGGTGGGGTCTCGGTGACGCTGACGTCGTAGACATGGCCAATGCTTAAGATGGTATCGGGGTAAAACTCGCGCAGGCGCGTCAACATGTCCGTATCTTTAGGATGACAGTTGCCGAGTAGGGCGGTATTGAGTTTGTGTTTCTCAGCGATGCCGAGAGCTGTCTGGCACACTTGCACCTCTGGGTTGCCGCCAGCTTCAGCCGTAAACGCCTCTGTTCCGACAAATGTTGGTTCGCCTTTTGGGATCACCCAGCCAATCGTGAGGAGCGAACTCACGGCTACTCCTGCAATCATACGCCAGACTCTCTTGGGCGTTGGGCCTTTATCGGGCTCTATAAGATGTCGAGGCGAGTACGGTTCCTTTCCTTTAAGCAAAGCCCCGTATCGGTGAATTTCACCTTCCGAGAAAGTGTCATTCATGATATCGTAAAATCTTCTATTGACCTCTCCCTGGTCCGGTTGTTTCATGAAAACAGTCCTTAGCGGGGGTGCTTCTTGAGAAGGCTCTGTTCGGTATTGAGAGCATCAGCAGAAACGCTGTAGTCACCGAAGAAACCGCGGTTAATTTTGACGACTACATCGCTTCCTGGAATTTCGTACCCTCTGGCGCCAGCATTATCAATCGCCTCTTGCGCCGCACTGGTGCATGTGCCTACGATGTCTTGTTTTTCTCCACTATCGACCCCAGGGGGGAGGTCGGTCTCGTTAACGAGGTCCTGTGCCGTTTTACACACCTGGTCAATGGTTACTTGACCTGGCAACGTGCCATTTGCGATATCTTCTTCTGTGACATTTGGGATATGAACGCGTCGTGTGGCGACCGGTGTGGTTTTAACTATAGCCTCAGCACCCTTGTAGAGTCCAAGAAACGTTGCAAGACCCAGCACGGCGGCAACGGCGGCACCAATACGCCTCCGAACATACACATGGTTCGGGTGTTGACGTTCTCCTCTTTCTCCTCTAGACTGTCCTGAATAAGCCTCAATTCTCATGCGTATTACATTACCACAAGCTCCATAAAAAGTCAACACTGTTGCACAATAACCTTGAAAATACAAGAGAGGACTGGTACAATGGGCCGCAAGTTATATCAAAGAACCTCGAAAAAGGAGGGTTAGTACATGGGCAAACCAAAAAAGCAAACCAGCCCGCGCAAAACGGGTCTGCGCCGCAGCCACTTGGTGCTGAAACTCGCTCGTATAGTCAACGGCACTTCGCCAGTCAAAGTCGCGACAACCAAGCGTGAGACCGGCAAACGCAGCAAGTAATCACTTGGCGCTGTATTTTTAAGCAATTTAACAACAACTAATACTACAAGAGTAAGAACCGAAGTTTATGGCATCGAACCGGCACCTTGGACGCATTATCACTTTGCAAACACTGTATGAATACGAATTTCGCACACAGTGTGGGGATGAATCTGTCAACGTACATGAGATTCTGAGCAGGAACCTTGAACGATACAAAGAAGCGATTGGCGATCAAACGTTTGTTGAAAAGCTCGTTGACGGCGTTATTGATCAAACGAACGAACTTGACGCAACTATCCAGCCCATCGCGCCGGAATGGCCGGTGTCGCAGATAGCCCGGGTAGACCGCATGATACTGCGTATGGCCATATATGAACTAAAGGAACTCACCGACCTCGTGCCGCCCAAGGTGGCAATCAACGAGGCGGTGGAGTTGGCCAAAGCGTTCGGTTCTGATAGTTCGAGTAAGTTCGTAAACGGCGTGCTTGGCACGGCGTATCGTACGCTCGTCGGAGGACCAGACCATGCATCCGCCAAAATTTGATGGCATAAAGAAATATTTTTCTCGGAGAAAACCGAGTATACAAGAAGTTGTGCGTGAAGCAACGGCCGGTGGTATAGTGTTTCGTCGCAATAAGAAAGGCGACGTTGAATTCCTGATGATTCAAGACCCGAAAGGCCGCTGGTCGATTCCGAAAGGCCACATAGAAGAAGGTGAAACGGCGCAGGAAACGGCTATCCGTGAAATAGGCGAAGAAGCCGGCTTGTTTGACATTGAGCCTATATGCTGGCTGGGAAAAACACATTTTCGCTACCGCCGTCTGGACAAACTCGTGCTTATGACAACACAAATATACCTCATGAAGGTCAAAACGTCCGGTAACGAAATAAAAAAAGAAGACTTTTATGCCGAAATAAAATGGTTTGAGTTTAATGAGGCGCTCGATGTCGCCGAATACGAAGATATTGGCAAGCTCATGCTACTGGCGAAACGACGTATCCGCGAAAGGGGGCTATAGTCAGTGGTGGTACAGGGTGTTCACACTGAGCCGTATCAACAGTTTGCGCGCGAGGTGCTGGGGTTTGAGTTTGACAACATAGAGCTGCTACTTACGGCGCTCACACACCGTAGTTACGTCAACGAACATAAAAAAAGCACACGCGAACATAACGAACGGTTGGAATTTTTGGGTGACGCGGTACTTGAGCTGGCGGTGACGCGGTACTTGTACGACAACTTTTCCGAGCCAGAGGGTATACTAACAAGTTGGCGTAGTGCGCTGGTCCGCACCGAAAGCATCTCAGAGGCAGGTCAGAAATTAGGGTACGAGCCGCTTATCCGCATGAGCCGGGGTGAAAAGCGAGGGAGCGACCGGGCTCGAGCACAAATACTGGCGAACTCCTTTGAGGCCTTAATAGGCGCGGTGTACCTCGACAAGGGGTATGATGTTGCCGAGGCATTTATCGCAAAAAACATATTATCAAAACTTGATGGCATACTTGACGCTGGATCATGGCGCGACCCCAAGAGTCACCTCCAGGAGGTGTCGCAAAGTGTTGATGGCCAGACGCCGCAGTACCGTGTACTTGAGGAAATAGGCCCTGACCACGACAAGGTGTTTCGACTGGGTGTGTATGTAGCCGATGCGCTGATGGGTGTTGGCGAGGGGCCGTCGAAACAGGTAGCGCAGCAGCAGGCAGCCACAGCGGCGTTGGACGAGTACAAAAAACGCGCCAAAGCCGATGCCGCGGAAGCGTTGACAAGAGGTGGTAACCCAGGTATAATCTACCACTGACTTTAAAGAGAAGATTTAACGAAAAGGATTTTTACGTCACATGCTCGCAATTCGTTTGCAACGCCTTGGCCGCACTGGCTACCCTACTTACCGTTTAGCTGTTCAGGAAGCCCGTCGCCATCCGTCGAGCGGCCGTGTTGTAGCCTATGTTGGGAGCTATAACCCACACACAAAAGAAGCCAAGCTCGATACCGAAAAAGTTGAACTGTACCTCAAAAACGGAGCTCAGCCAACTCCACGCGTTGCTAAACTCCTGTCTGACAACAAAGTGAAGTTACCAGAATGGGTAAAACTTGCGTCGAAGAAAGACCGAGCCGTGAAAAATAGCGAGAAGCTTCGCCGTAACCAGCCCGCTTCAGAGGAAGCACCGCTCGATGCGCCAAAAGAGAAGATCGAAGAAGGCGGTGAGGTCGCCGAGGAAAAAACCGAAGCATAATCAACATCCGCCGGCAAAAGGCGGATTTTTCTAGTACACCGTAACCATTTTGCGGTACAATAGGATATATTACCAGTAGAGACCAAAGGAGGTTTGCCCATGTCAGTAACCATAGATCAACAGTTTATCGAGTACATCGTCAAAAGCCTTGTTGGGAACCCCGACGCTGTTGTAGTCGATCGTTCTGTTGATGAAAAGGGTGTGTTGCTCGAGTTGACTGTTGACCCGGACGATATTGGGCGGGTTATCGGCAAGCGAGGCGGTACGGCACAAAGTCTGCGGGCTCTTCTGCGGGCTCTCGGGACGAAGAACGATGCACGCTACAACCTGAAAATTGTTGACGTTGATCGTCCTGAAAGCGAACGAGGTGCGCCACGCGTTAGACCTGCTTCGACAGATGACGACGGCGTGCCAGGGACAGCACCCAAGACATTTCAGAGTAGTAGCAACAACAACGATGTGGATAACCTCACAGATACGACTGTGGAAAAAGAGTCCGACCTCGCCAAAAAGACTCGTGCCGAGCTTGCGGATTTAGATGACCTTGATATATAGTAGATGACAGTTCAATCACATGAACTGCGAGATAACGAACTGACGAAAGTTAGAGACTTATATGTGCTAAATAGCCCGGCCAAAATAGCCGGGTTATTTAGTTGCGGATTTCGGGTGATTAAGCATAGATATTCGGATCTAGAGAGGCGGTATTGGTGGTTATTTGTGAGAGTGGCAGCAGTAGATGCAGGGTAGCTCACCTATCGTTTTGCGGGAACTGGTCTCTGGCACGGGCTGCACGGTACGCACTCTTAGCTAAATAACTGGGTAGCCCGAGGCTGAGGCGTATCTTTGCACTCAGGGTGTTTAACCGATAATTTGTGTCGATGGAATCTTTGAGAGCTTCGTACCGCGCATACGTCGGTTCCTGCAATATGGAAAAAAGCTCGTTTACCTTGTCGTCTGGACGTAGTTCGCCGAGTGTCGCTGATGCAGTGATGGCCGCGATAAACGGACTTGGGTACATCGCAAGTTTTGGTCGGCTAGTGGCGCGCGTCCATGTATCAAAGAGTTCGAGCTGCTGCGGAGTTACTTGTGCGTTGCGGGTACGATTGAATGTACGGGTGAGCGCAATTGCTTTGAGGCAAAAATCACCGTAGAGGATTCCCGGGTACCGCTCTTTCGAGAGTTGCATCAGTGCTTCGTAGGTATTGTCTACAGGGCTGTGTACACCAGTTAGCTCAAGGTTGTCGGCAACGTCGCCGAGCTGCGCAACACCTGTTTTAAATATAGCTAGATTGGCGGGTTCTGGTAGAAAAGCAGCACCGGACTTTTGGATATTTTCCAAACCGGCATACATAGTTTCTTTAATCGTTTGCAGCTCGCTCATAATTATATTATGGTAAAAATAGACACAAAAGTCAATATCTGCTAGGATGGATAACAGATGAAAAAAAGTGATACGACTACTGAAGCGGCGCAGCCTTTTTTAAAGGGGAAAATGTTTCAGGTCGTGACACTGTTTCCGGAAATGTTCACGGGAGTGTTTGGAGGTTCGATGATGTGGAAGGCGCAGAAGGAAGGAATCGTGCGCCTTAACACTGTTGACCTGCGTCAGTTTGGGTTAGGCAAACGCCGAACGGTGGACGATACGCCGTATGGTGGGGGCGATGGGATGCTACTGATGATTGAGCCGCTGTGGAGTGCAGTTATGCAGGCAAAAAAAACGGACCCAACCGCAAAAGTGCTTCTCATGACACCGCGAGGGCGACGTTGGGAACAGGCGTTAGCGAGGGCACACAGCAAGTCCGAAAATGGTTACATATTTATTTGTGGACGGTACGAAGGTTATGATGAGCGTATTGTCAAACTGGTCGATGAAGAAGTGAGTGTAGGCGACTATGTACTTACCGGCGGGGAGTTGCCTGCGATGACCGTGATAGACAGTATTGTCCGGCTAATGCCGGGAGTGCTTGGGGGCGAAAATAGCACCGAGATAGAGAGTTTTAGTGACGGCGATACTTTGGAATTTCCCCAGTACACGCGCCCCGAAAAATGGAACGGTATGAAGGTACCAGAAGTACTTTTGAGTGGAAACCATGGTGAAATTGAGAAGTGGCGGAGTGAACAATCAAGGAGAAGGGTCTAGTGCAGGTACTGTGAAGACTATCAAACATTTTTTCATCAAGAACTGAGTGAGACCCACTGT
>JBDHUL010000019.1:0-17109 GCA_039812985.1 Saccharimonadaceae bacterium (SeqCode) | reverse complement strand
GTCGCTTGCAGCGACGGTAAAATCAAATCACCCCCTGAAACCGCTTGGTCGGCGCTGCGCGCCGCCAACCAAAAAGCCGCCCATTCGGGCGACCTCTCGGAGTTTTTCTCTAATTTGGCTGGGGAGGAGGGACTCGAACCCCCGAATACCAGGACCAAAACCTGGTGCCTTACCACTTGGCCACTCCCCAATGAAATTGTAAAACTGCACTTCTGCGGCGTAACCAGATAACGAGGTTTTGGTCCTGGACTATTTTTCTTCTGACTCGCACTTGTCAGTGCTCAAACAGCCTGGTGCCTTACCACTTGGCCACTTCCCAATGAAATTGTAAAACTGCACTTCTGCGGCGTAACCAGATAACGAGGTTTTGGTCCTGGACTATTTTCTTCTGACTCGCACTTGTCAGTGCTCAAACAGCCTGGTGCCTTACCACTTGGCCACTCCCCAGCTATCACAAAAGGTGCGGGCTGTAGTATAGCAAAATTGCTCGCCGTTCTCAACAATCAAGAATGTTATGCGTCGCGGTATTATGAAAAGAGATAGATGGAATATATCTGGTATAATAAAAACAAATAGAGGAAAGGTAAGGATTATGGCAAAGCATAAAAGCTGGCACGGGGCGGACATAAAACGCGCCCGGAAGAAAAAAATCGCCGCCGAAAAACGCAAACGGGCCTAGGACTTGCGCGGGTGTCATGCAGCTGGTACACTGGCTGCAATGTCAACGACCGGGCACATGCTAGCGCAAAATAGTAAGGGTGATAATCGCTCCAGTGGGGGCGATTTTTTTATGACAAAAGGAGTCTTGACGCTAAGTGACGGGACGACATGGCAAGGTCAAATGCCGCAGTGGCAGGACGGGGCGTATCACGGCGAGGTGGTGTTTAACACTGGTATGACGGGTTATGTAGAGTCGCTCACCGACCCATCATATAGCGGGCAGGTACTCGTGTTCACCTACCCGCTTATTGGCAATTATGGCGTTAACACGGCTCATGGGGAGTCCTCGAAGGTGCAAGCGAGGGGTGTGGTCGTTAGCGAGGCGGCGCCGCATTGGAGTCACGAGGGCGCAGACTATTCACTCTTGGAATGGTTGCACGACGCTGGCGTACCGGTGCTTTCTGGAGTGGATACGCGTGCACTGACAAAACATCTGCGCAGTCGCGGTGTCATGATGGGCGCGGTTGCACAGCGCCAGATAGTACCGGAAAAAGCCGTTCAATGTTTCGCGAATGTTCCGGATACCACAGTTTATAATCCAGACAAAAAGAAAACTGTCATACTCGTTGACTGTGGTGCGAAGGAAAATATCGCCCGGTCGCTCGCAGCATTTCCGGTGCGGATAAAGCGTGTGCCGCATACGTACGATTACACGAATGAGTCGTATGACGCTGTGTTTTTGTCGAATGGTCCGGGCGACCCTGAGGCGTACACTGAAGCGATTGCAACGACGAAAAAGGTTTTGGCGGGCGGCAAACCGTTGTTTGGAATATGTCTCGGCAGTCAGCTGATGGCGCTTGCCGCGGGGGCGAAGACCTACAAGCTGCCATTTGGCCACCGCGGGCATAATCAACCATGCCAGGATACGACCGACGACCGTTGCTATATCACCAGCCAAAATCATGGCTATGCGGTGGATGCAAAAAGTCTCCCGCGCGACTGGCGTGTCTGGTTTACGAACCTCAATGATGGGTCAGTCGAAGGTATCTGTCATGTCAAAAAGCCGTTTGCTGCTGTCCAGTTTCATCCGGAAGCTTGTCCTGGGCCGACCGACACACAGTGGTTATTTGAAAGGTTTATCGCACAACTGTGACTACCCTGCCCCACGCCCCTCAACGTCAACAACAAGAAGTTAAATCACGCCAGACGGAACGAAAAAAAGTGGTAGTGTTCGGGTCTGGCGGGCTAAAAATCGGTCAGGCCGGTGAGTTTGACTACTCTGGATCGCAGGCAATCAAGGCCTTTAAAGAAGAAGGCCTTGAGGTAGTGCTCATAAACCCAAACATTGCGACGGTGCAAACCGACAGCGACATGGCGAATACGGTATACTTTGAACCGTTAAATGTTGCAACCGTAACGCGAATTTTGAAAAAAGAACGTCCACATGCGGTTGCGCTCAGTTTTGGCGGTCAGACGGCACTGAACCTGGGCCTTGCATTGCACGAAAACGGCACCTTGAAAAAACTTGGCATTATCGTGCTCGGCACGCCGGTTTCGGCCATAAAAACGACCGAGGACAGAGAACTATTTAAAGCCTCCCTCGCCGAGGTGGGTACCAAAACGGCGCGTAGTACAGCGGCATATACCTTGCAAGAAGCAGTGAAGGCGGCGCGCGACCTAGGCTATCCGGTGATGCTACGGTCGGGCTATAGCCTTGGCGGTCTGGGGTCTGGCAAACTCGCAAACGAGCAGGAACTTCGGCAGCGCGTGGGCGAAGTGCTCCGGGCTGTACCGCAGGTGCTCATCGAAGAATACCTGGCCGGGTGGAAAGAAATCGAATATGAAGTAGTGCGCGATTCGGCAGGAAATACCGTGACCGTCTGTAATATGGAAAATTTCGATCCTATGGGCGTGCATACTGGTGAGAGTATCGTTGTGGCACCGTCGCAAACATTGACGAATGAAGAATACCATCACCTCCGCGAAGTAGCGATACGGACAGTGAACCATATCGGTATTATTGGTGAATGCAACATCCAATATGCCCTTGACCCGGCGACCGGCGATTATCGAACGATTGAGATAAACGCACGTTTGTCGCGCTCAAGTGCGCTCGCCTCGAAAGCTACGGGGTATCCCCTCGCCTATGTGGCGGCGAAACTCATGCTTGGCAAAAAACTGCATGAACTGAAAAACGTTGTGACCGGCCAAACATCGGCCTTTTATGAACCCGCCCTTGACTACCTGGCGCTTAAAATGCCCAGGTGGGATTTGCAAAAGCTAAAGTCGAGCGACCGGCGGATTGGTTCGGAAATGAAAAGTGTTGGCGAGGTGATGGCACTCGGCCGATCGTTTCCCGAAGTACTTCAGAAAGCTATACGCATGGTACATATTGGCGCCGATGGCCTGACGCATCATCCGTACGAATTTGAGCACCCGGACAGTGAAGTGCATACCCCAACTGACCGACGGCTGTTTGCGCTCTATGAAGCGCTTAAAAGTGGCGAAACTGTCGAGCACCTACACACGCTTTCAAAAATAGACAACTGGTTTTTGTATCATCTACAAGGTATTGTTGAGGTTGAACGCACGCTGGTGGCCGCCAAAATCGACGCAGCACTGCTTCGCCGTGCTAAACAGTACGGTTTTTCTGACAGGACGATCGCTCGACTTACCGGACAGGATGAGCAGATTGTGCGTACGAAACGACAGCGACTTGGCGTGTTGCCGTCGTTTAAACTTATCGACACGCTCGCCGGAGAGTTCGACGCCGAGACAAACTACCTCTATGCGACGTATCATGGTGATAGCCACGATGTGCGGCCTCTTGGCAAAAAATCGGTGGTAGTACTTGGGTCGGGGCCGTACGCCATTGGCTCATCGGTTGAATTTGACTGGTCAGCAGTAAACGCTGTGAAGACGCTTCAGGATCGTGGTCGAAAGACTATCGTTATCAACTCAAATCCCGAAACCGTTTCGACCGACTTCGATCGGTCCGACAGGCTGTATTTTGATGAGCTGACGTTCGAGCGTGTTCAGGACATAACTGAGTTTGAGCGGCCCAGTGGTGTGGTGGTGTCGGTGGGAGGACAGGTAGCAAATAACCTAGCGCTCGCACTATCATCGGCTGGCAATATACTGCTTGGTACTGCGGCGGTCGATATTGACCGTGCGGAAGACCGGCAAAAATTTTCGTCGCTACTTCACGACATAGGAGTTGACCAGCCGCGATGGGCTGAAGTTACAAGCCTGGCGGCGGCGAAAAAATTTGCCGAAACCGTCGGGTATCCAGTACTTATACGCCCGTCGTATGTGTTATCTGGTGGCGCCATGAGTGTAGTGCGGAGTGAACGCGATATGCAGACGTATTTGAGCGCAGCCACGAAGCTATCTGCGGACCACCCCACGGTCGTGTCGCAGTTTATTATGAACGCCAAAGAGCTTGAGATTGACGGTGTTGCGAAGGATGGCAAACTCGTGATATATGCGATGAGCGAACATATTGAAAATGCCGGGGTGCATTCGGGTGATGCCACTGTCGTGTATCCGGCGCAGCGACTCTATCTTGAGACGGTACGCCGCGCCAAGAACATAGCAAAGAAAGTGGTGAAGGCGTTGAATATTACGGGGCCGTTCAATATCCAGTTCATTGCAAAAGACAACGAGCTGAAAGTGATTGAATGCAACGTGCGGGCATCAAGGTCGTTCCCGTTTGTGTCAAAAGTTTCCGGACACAATTTTATACGTATCGCGACCGATGCCATGCTTGGCCGAAATAATACGACTGAGTATTCGACGTTTGACCTTGACCGAGTAGGGGTGAAGTGCCCGCAGTTCTCGTATAACCGGCTCAAAGGCGCTGACCCGGTGGCGGGTGTTGAGATGGCTTCAACTGGTGAGGTAGCATGTCTGGCAGATACGGCCGAAGCGGCATTTTACAGGGCATGGCTAGCAACCGACCAGCATGTCGATGGCAAACACATCTTTCTGAGCCTAGCAGATGACCAAAAATACAAATTTGTCGATGAAGTTCGGGCATTATCGACGCAGGGGTGGACGTTCTATGCCACGACCGGAACGCATAACTTCCTGAAGACCCATGGTGTCGCGTCAAAGCGCCTATACAAAATTCGCGAGAAAAAAGAACCAAGTGTTGCGAGGGCTATCGAACAGCAGAAATTTCATCTCATGGTCTGCGTCCCATCTGATAACGAGAAGGGTCGTGATGCCTATGTTATACGACGCCTTGGGATTGATAACCACGTACCGCTTGTTACAAATGCCGAAATAGGGCGGCTACTCCTTCGCTGCTTGGCTGATGGCATAGTGGCGGAGCCGCGGTCATGGGAAGACTACCTTGGCAGCGAACCGGACAGCACGACATGATACTATAGTGAGGACATGATGGTACGCGTTACAGCTCAACGCCTTCACCGACATCACTGGTATGATGTTATATTTTTAGCGGCGCTCACGGGCGCGTTTTTTGCCATGTTGTGGTTTATGATACATTCAACCAGCTTTATGCTATTTGGCACCATTATTACCCATGTCGATACCGATGAAAAAGTTGTGGCGCTTACCTTTGACGACGGCCCGCAGCCAGGGGCAACCGAAGAAGTGCTCGGGGCGCTGAGACGAGGCGACGTAAAGGCGACTTTTTTTGTTATAGGACGCGAAGCTGAAAAACACCTGCCGCAGCTGAAGAAAATCATAGCTGATGGACACGAGGTTGGTAACCATAGCTACACTCACCCCTACATGACCTTTCTTTCGCTCGATCGTATCGATAACGAGATTGGTCGAACAGACGCGCTCATTCGGCGAGCGGGCTACACAGGCCCCATCCCGTTCCGTGTGCCGAACAATGTTAAATTTGTCACTCTGCCCTACTATCTCATGCAGCATAAACGGGCAGATATCTCGCGTGATGTTCGACCGCTTGAAGGTCCGAAGGTATCACCAAAAAGCATTGCGCATGAAGTCGTGAGCCGGGTGCATCCCGGGTCGATCATTTTGCTTCATACCATGTATGGACATCTGGGTTCATCACGTCGTGCGCTTCCGCTCATTATCTCGGGGCTACACGCAAAGGGGTATCAATTTGTGACGGTGAGCGAACTGCTCACGTACCAAAAGATATAAGCGCCCAGTCTAAAATGATTTTCTAATATGTGAAAAGCTGTAGTGCCAGTCGGCATCGGTTTTTTTGTGCGGGTTAAATATATTGTCAGGGTCAAAGATATGTTTGACCTGCTTCATATACCCAAATACCTTTGGTCCATACATAGTTTCGAGCCACGGCCCACGCACCAGTCCGTCGTTGTGTTCGCCCGATATACTCCCTCCATAGTTGAGCACCAGCGTGTTTACTTCTTTCATGGCTGGTTCAAGCTTGCGCCGTTCACGAGGGTCTTCTATTTTCATAAGCGGTATGACATGAAAGTTTCCGTCTCCCATGTGTCCGGCGATTGTTGCGAGCAGCTTGTACTTTTTTATGATACGGCGAATTTTAGGCCAAAATTCCGGCAGCTTTTCTGGAGGCACCACAAAATCGTCGATGAAAGGTGCTGTGTGTTTGTCTTTGACCTTACTCCGAAGCAAGTTAAAACTTTCCCGGCGCATCAGCCAGAATTTTTTGGATTTCTCGATTGTGTTATCTTTTTCCACGTACAGCAAATGATCGTGTTCAAGGACATGAGCCATGGCGTCGAGTTTTTGATCAATCTCACGCTGGTTGTTGCCGGTAAATTCTATCATGAGAATGAGTTTTGGTATCCCGCGGTGAAGCGCCAGTGCATCGGGTATAAGCTGTAGGGCAGTTTTTAGCCACAGTCGTAGCCCTAGTTTCTTTATAAAACTCGGGAAAAACCGAAAACTGAGCCATAGCGTATTGTCGTCAAAGCTTTCAAACGTTGCTGGGTTCTGAGCGACAACTTCAGGGATAATATCGCCAAGTTGTTCAGTATCTTTGACGTAACATACGAGCACACCCGACAGCGGCTCACGCGGTACGAGTCGAAATGTTATGTTCGTCGTGATGCCGAGCGTCCCTTGAGCGCCGACGAAGAGCTTTGTGAGGTCAAAGACGCCGGTGTCACGGTTCCACACATCCCACAGGTGGTACCCAGTGGAGTCTTTACTAACCTTTGGTTGTGCCGCTCGTATCTCATCATAGTGGGACTCGAGGAGTTCAAACGTCTCTTTATAGAGCCTTCCTTCAAAGTCCTGCTGACTCATTTTTTTGATGAGTTCGTGCTTTTTTAATGGTTTCAGCGTGTACTCGTTGCCGTCAGACAGAACCACCTGCAACTCAGTCACGTAGTTGGCAGTTTTGCCATAGCGGAGTGATTTTTCCCCTCCCGAGTTGTTGCTCGTCATGCCGCCAATGGTTGCGAGGTCGCGGCTGGCTGGATAGCTCGGTAGCAAGACACCTTTTTTAAGTGTCTGGGCATCGAAATCTCGGTAGTACACGCCCGGCTGAGCGGTAGCGGATGTTTTTGACAGGGCGGTCACTTGGTTAAAATGTGGCGTCATACTGAGGATGAGTGAGTCATTGATGGCCCCGCCGGACATATCGGTTCCAGCCGAACGAACGGTGATAGAAAGGGTTGAATGTCGTTTTTTGTGCTCGCGGACGTAGCGGACGGCCGTCTGAATGTCGGCACTGTCTATGGGTGACAAAACAGCTGTCGGAACAAGCTCAAACAAACTGGCGTCGTGCGAAAAATCTGCCCGCGTCTGCTCGGACTCGTCGATGCTACCGCGAAATACTGACCGCAGCTCGTCTAACATGCACATATCATACCATAAGCGCTATGTGTGCTATAGTGATAGTATATGGTAAAAAGGATCTCGAAGAAAAAAACACCGGCTGTGCCCTATGAGCCAAACCATGTCATGATTATGGTAGTGGTTGTGGCGGTGATAACGATTGTATTCATCGGTATGCTCGGAATGTTCTAAGCCAGCCGCATTTGCGTTTTTACCGCTGTTGTCACATAATAGCTGGCATGAGCATGAAAGTAAAAATTGACATAGAGACACAAACATTTGTTCGTTTTTGGCTGGTAGTGATTGGTTTTGCCGCTGTTCTAGGAGCGATATACGTTGCGCGTGATGCCCTAATGACAGTGGCGGCCGCTTGTTTTCTCGCACTCGCCCTCAATCCGCCCGTGTCATGGCTGTCGGCCAAGCTTCCTGGGAAGAGCCGCGTTGGCGCCACGGCGATTGCATACCTGCTCGTGGTGGCACTTCTTGGAGCAGTGGTATTTTTGGTTGTCCCGCCCATCATCGAGCAGACGGCTAAGTTTGCCGATACAGTGCCGTCACTCATCGATAAAGCCACTTCGCAGCGACCGCTTCTTGACGACTTTATTGATCACTATAACCTTCGCGAGGCGGTCAATCAGTCCATTGACAGCGTAAAGTCACAGGCGTCAGAGATGTCAAAGCAGATTGGTTTAGTGCTCGTCGGGACAGTCACTGGCGCATTTGGTTGGCTCGCAAACCTGTTTTTCATACTGGTGCTCGGCTTCTTTATGCTGGTCGAAGGTCCGATGTGGATTAAAAAAATCTGGGGATTATACGAAGACTCGGAAAAACTTGAAGCGCACCGCGCCACCGTCGAAAAAATGTACCGTGTTATCACTGGGTTTGTGAACGGACAGATTGCCGTTTCGGCCGTGGGAGCTAGCTTCGTGTTTGTAACATTGCTTATTATGAGTCTATTTAGCAACCTTGCAACACCGGTGAATCTGGCATTGCCTTTAGCGGTAATTGTTTTTATCATGGAGCTTATTCCGATGATCGGGGCAACACTAGCGTTAGTACTGGTTGGGCTGATACTTCTACTCAACTCGCCTTTCGCGGCTCTTATATTTGCGCTACTCTACCTTGTGTACCAACAGGTTGAAAATAACGTTATTGCGCCGCACATACAGTCAAAAAATGTTGAATTATCCGTGCTATGGATTATCACAGCGCTCCTTATTGGGGCGAGTTTGTTTGGACTCGTTGGAGGGCTTGTGGCGATCCCTATTGCCGGGTGCGTGCGCGTGCTTCTCATGGATTACCTCGACTATGCCAAAAAACGCCGGGCTGCCCAAAAACCCAAAGGCGCGCTTGCAAAACTTATCCATAAAGCCGCGCGAGAAGAATAACTAAAACCGTACGGGTATATCGAGGCCGGCGCTTAGCTGCGCGACCAGAGTGTTCGAACGGCCGTGTCTTTGAGTACAATTCCTACATCCGCCAATTCGTTCCGTAACCGGTCCGACATTGCCCAGTCCTTGCTGTCGCGGGCACGTTGTCGTTCAAGTATGCGACGCTTCTGGTCATCGGAAATATCCGGTGTGTCATGAGCCAGTTTGAGACCGAGAACGTCATCGATCCAGACGATGAGTTGCGTAAGGGCGTCATGCTGGACTTTTTCAACCGGCGCTGTCTCGACGGCTTCAAAAGCTGCGTCAATAATAGCCAGGGCTTCAGGGGTACCCAGATCATTTTGCAGCGCCTCGAGAGCGGCGTGAGGCGCTGCGAGCATGATCCCACTGACTCGCCCGGCGCTGTCCTTGTCGTCATCGTCAACCAATGTATCATGGGTTTGCCAGCGGAGACACGCCACCGCGCGCCACCGCGACAGACGGTTGTGAGCACTTTCGAGGTTTTCGAAACTAAAGTTCGTTTCGGTTCGATAGTGGCTCTGAAGAATGAACATACGAAAATCCATCGCTGAAAAGCCACGCTGCTCGATTTCTGCTAGCGTGTAGCTGTTTCCTAAGCTTTTTGCCAGTTTTGTCCCGTCTGACAGCAGATGAGCGCAGTGCAACCAATAGTTTGAGAACCGTTTGCCGGTAGCTGCTTCACTCTGGGCTATCTCATTGGTGTGATGTACCGGTATATGGTCTATCCCGCCGGTGTGAATGTCGAGCGTATCACCCAGGTATTCCATGGCCATAGCCGAGCACTCAAGGTGCCAGCCGGGGAATCCTTTTCCCCACGGACTGTCCCATTCCATGTCGCGGGTGACACCGGCCGGGGTGCGTTTCCAGAGTGCGAAATCGCTCGGATTTCGCTTTTCGGCGTTTGTTTCAACGCGGGCCCCTTCTTTTAACGCACTGAGGTCAAGGCGTGCAAAGTCGGGATACGTCGGAAACTTCGATGTATCAAAATAAATTCCATCGCTGGTTGGATAGGTAAAACCGTTCTTTTCAAGCGTTTGAACGAGGGTAACTTGCTGAAAAATATGCTCGGTGGCTTTCGTCATGTATTCGGGTGGTTCGAGGTTGAGCGCTGTCATGCCTTCAAGAAACCGGTTGGTGTAACGTTCGGCTACTTCCCAGGCAGTGACTCCTTCGCGACGGGCGCCTTTTTCCATTTTGTCCTCACCTTCATCGGCATCGCTTGTCAGATGCCCTACATCGGTGATATTCATCACTCGTTTGACGTTGTAACCACTCGCTCTCAGGACGCGCACGAGCATATCCCATCGTAAGTAGGCGACCCAGTTTCCGATATGCGGCTCGCTGTATACGGTTGGCCCACAGGTGTACAGTGTCACTGCTTCGCTGGACTGTGGTGTAAATGTGTCAACCTGCCGGGTTAGGGTGTTGTACAGTTCTAGCATAGTTCCTCCTCTTTCCTCAAAAAGGCCGAGGCTTTTATGGTTTGGCGTGGGTTATTATGTCGCGGTTGCATCATGGTCGGTGAGTATTTTTTCGATAGCTGCCAATAGTTCTGGCATGGCCTGGTCATAGGCTTCGTATATTTTGTATCCGGCGCTGTAGCTGTGGCCGCCGCCGCCGAAGTACCCGGCGACGTTGTCAGCCACAGGAATGTTACTACGGATTTTACCCGTGAGTTTTCCATCGGGGTAGGTTTTTATGGCGATGGCGACGTCAACGCCCTCGACCAGGCGCATTTCGTCAAGCACCAGCACGCTTGGGTTATAGCGGTCAGAGTACAGTTCTATGTCCTTCCATGGTATGTGCACGAGTGCGAGCCGCCCGCCGCAGTAGTACTCAATGCGTTGTATCAGCTCGGCTTTGTACCCCAGTATGTCAGCCGGCTTTTTCATGTACTCACGACGTTTTTGTTCAATGTCAGCCGGGTGTGCGCCAAGTTGCATAAGATCAAGCACGGTTTGCATAGTTCGCAGAGTGACACTTTGGGTACTTAGACCAAGCGTATCGCCTAAGATCGATGCCAGTAAGCTGTCGGCAGCGTCCTTGCTTACGTTCCAGCCGAGTTTTTGGGCAATAGCATAGACCAATTCGCCAGTAGCAGCAGCCGCTTCATCGAGCATGAACTCGTGCGGGAAGCTTAGGTGGGCACGCACTTTGTCTTCTTCGCGCTCGTCGTTATGATGATCAAGAACCAGGACGCGCCGCGTTTCGAAAAAGTGTCGTACGCCCGGTGTCTCAAGGGTTTTGACGAGCAGCGCCTCGGCCGCGGTGTCAACGAT
Organism: Saccharimonadaceae bacterium (SeqCode); assembly: GCA_039812985.1. Taxonomy (GTDB): domain Bacteria; phylum Patescibacteriota; class Saccharimonadia; order Saccharimonadales; family Saccharimonadaceae; genus JAPUDS01. The sequence continues at coordinate 5,984 of JBDHUL010000019.1, read as the reverse complement.
GATTGCGAGGTCATATGTACCGTCAAACTCCTTCGTTACCCTGCTCCAGCCGGCTATGTAATGCAGATATTTTGGCATGTCTATAGCGCAAAACACCGTAACGTTTTTGCCGGTGCCGCCAAGTATCTCTTCTAGGGCAGTGGCCGTCCCTAAGCTATCAGCATCTGGGTTTTCCGGCTGAATAATGACAATTTTCTGCGCTTCGTCAACGCGCTCTTTTACGGTATCGTACATCCGCTACATAGTATAGAGTATGAAGTATGAAGTATGAAGTAGCTCTACACTTTTCACCCAACCCTCACGCTGAGCCGGTGGGTAATTACTTCGACTTCACCAAGTTGTGAATAAGCCCCTTCTCCCGTGAGCTTGCCTTTTTTTGAGCCGTCTTTTGAGATTTTCGATACATTTACAGCGATATCAACCATCACCTCCAGCTTTCCAAGGCGAAGTTCAACCTCGTCCATCCGTTATTCGAAATGCCCACGTGGCGATATGGTAGGGTGAGCGGTTGTAGTTTCTGTGTATGGACACCCGTAAAGTTTTTTGTTTGCTACCGGGACTATCGCTTCTTTTGTATTCCAAGCAACGAACGTGCGCTGTGGCCAAGGGCGTCAACGTAGGGGCCGATTGCTTTCGTGGCGCTCTGGATGGTATCGGGTGTGTGTTTGAATGCTTCGGCTACAGAATTCATGGTTCCGGTTGGGAGAACAACTACTGCAGCGAGCGCGTAACGGGCAACGGAGGCAGCGTCGGTCCTAAAGTCAGCGGTGCGTTCGCCAAAAGCTCGAGAGGCGTCCTTGAGATGTTGACCCCCCGTTGTTAGCGCCTGAGTAGTGTGGCCTATGCCGTACTCTGCTATTGTCCTCATGTCTCGCACAAACCCTGGTTCTTTCATCACCTCACTCCGCTCATCCACCCGTTTATATGGAGATTATTATAGAACATCTCTTCCCGCCAGTCTACGACGAGAGCTTTCGCCTGCCTTCGAGGGCATGCGTGAGTGTGATCATGTCGGCGTACTCGAGATCAACACCAACTGGTATGCCGCGGGCAAGGCGCGTCACGACGATGTCAACTCCTTGTTCTTCAAGCTGTTTCTGGATGTAGAGGGCGGTTGATTCGCCTTCAACGGAAGCGTTCGTCGCAAGGATAACTTCCTTGACATTGTCTTTCTGAATACGAGCGACTAGCTCTGGTATATGGAGTTGCTGTGGCCCAATACCGTCAATGGGACTCATGGCACCACCCAGGACGTGATAGGTGCCATGAAACTGCTTGGTGCGTTCTAGTGCAATAATATCGAGTGGCTCCTCGACGACGGCCACCTGCATTTTGTCGCGGTCAGGCCTGCTGTAGAGCGGCGACACATCTTCTGACGCGTCAATAAGGGCGAAAGTCACCGGGCAGGTTTTGACGCCCCTATGGACCGTTTCTATAGCAACTGCAAGTTTTTCCGATATGCGAGGGTCGGCTCTGAGAAGGTAGTAGGCATAGCGTTCAGCGGTTCGAGCCCCGACACCCGGTAATGAACCAAGTGCGTCTATAAGATCACTAAGGGCTTTGGGTAGCATTACCGTACTTTATAGTCCTAAGTTTCCCAGGCCGCCCATAAGGGGTTTCATTTTCTCAGCGGCGAGTTCCTGAGCGCGCGCCATAGCGTCTCGCACGGCAGCTTCAACCCATTTTTCAAGTTCGCTTATGTCTTCAAGGTCAACACGGTCGGGGTCAATCGTTACCTTTTTTAGCTTCAGTCCGCCATTGACTTGCACGACGACAGCGTCATCGCCTGCCGAAACCTCAATAATCTCGTTTTCGAGTTCTTTTTGCGCTTTCTTTAGTTGCATTACCATTTTGGCTTGGTCAAACATCGGTCACTCCCTTTTTAACATTACTTCTAGTATACACTACGGGCTACTTTGTGTTTGGTCGGTAGACGCGTAGCGTTACGGCATTTTCCTGGAAGGCCGATGTCGCAATACGAGACGGCCTGATGGTGTAGCTGGTGGTGACGTCTGGCGTGATGAGCGTCGGTTGATCAATGGCAACTGGTGGTGTGGTCGTCACGGTAAGGAGAGGGTGCTGTTTTTTGAGGAGCGTGTAAAATGTGAGCATGTCGGGAGTGGTCACAAGGGTTACTTCATGCGCCCCTTCTGACCGGACGGCGTGCTGTATGTCCTTTAATGACTGACTGTAGAACGGATTGTGCAGGTGCTCATGCGTATTGAAATAGTGAGCAACGTTGCCCAGTGCAATGCCAAGAAACAAAATAGTGAGCGGTATGAGCCCGGCAATTCGGGCATAAGGATTGCGCGGGAAAAGTTTGTACCACTCAGCGACGAGCGTATCGACCCCAAGAGCGAGAAACAGCATTGCCGGAATACATACGAGGGCAATAGCCTGTGGCGCGACCCATACCATTATTGCAGTCATACCTCCCCACGCAAGGAGAACATACGACCGGGCAGTAAAACGCTGCTTGCTACTGGTAAACAACCCGAGCAGCATGAGGGACAATGAGGCGATGTTGAAAAAAGGCACAACCACCGTGCCTGAAAAACCACTGCGAGCAATGTTCAGATACGCGTCAAACACCTGCGCCAGGTGGTGTTTTGGCTGCGCCAGGGCATCTTGAAAGAGCCGAATGCCGGCAAGGTCGGCGATCGTCCCTGGCTGATGAATACTATGTATGATGAGCGGCGTAACTCCGACAGCACCAGCAACTACCAGTATGATGAACCGGTGTCGTGGGATGTGGCGAAGGCGGGAGCGAATATGAGGGTGGAACATTGCGCTTGCAACAATGACAGACATTGGGTAGATGCCAAGCGGCGTGTAGAGCAGCCCCAGAAGGGCAACCACAATGACGCATTTCCAAATGAAAGCATTGTCTCGTTTTATCAGGAGTTTTACTGCGCCATAGAGGAGCAGGATGGTCCAGAACGGGAGCATGATATCTGGCAGCCCGCTGCGGAGCATGGTGATAAATGGGATAGACGTAACGGCAACAGCCGTGGCCACAACAGCGACGCTGTGGCGGAACCACTGCTTGAGCGTCAGCATGAACAGTACAATCGTCATCACCCCAAATATCATCGATGGCAATACAATCGCCGTTCGGGATACTCCGAGAAAATGTATCGCCGTCTTCTGTAGTATGTTGTAGGGGGCGTTTACTACCCATGCCATGTCGATGCCAAACCGCATGGTGCTACTCGCGACGGCTTGGTGGGCTTCGGCTTGGCTGATGCCATTTGGGACAATCCCAAGATCAGAGCTGACGATAACGAAGAGGAGTATGACAACAAACCCGTACCCCAAAAAATAGCGTAGCCTGTACAGTGACACTTGTTTGAGGAGCGAAGTATAAAACGCCATAGGTGCTTACGATTATACCCTTAGTCGCGCTTTTTTTCGAGCGACATAAACCGGAGTCGTTCGGGGTGAAAGTAGAGCTCTATGCGCCCGGTAGGGCCATTACGATGTTTTGCAATGATGAGGTCGGTGATGTGCTGGCGGTCGGTTTCCGGGTTATAGTAGTCCTCACGGTAGAGGAACATGACGAGGTCAGCGTCTTGTTCAATAGAGCCTGACTCGCGCAGGTCGGCAAGCTGCGGGATTTGCGGATTGCGACTTTCGACCGACCGGCTGAGCTGGCTGAGTGCGAGTACTGGGACGTTCAACTCGCGGGCAATCAGCTTTAGGCCGCGTGAGATTTCGCTTACTTCTTGAACGCGGTTGAATTCGTTTCCCCCTCGCCCGCTGCCGCTCATAAGCTGGAGGTAGTCTACCACAATAAGTCCAAGCGGCTGGTTATGGGCTTCGCGCCTGGCTTTGGTGCGCAGTTCAAGAACGGTCAGACCAGGGGTGTCGTCGATGAAAATCGGTGCTTCGGCCATTTCGCCCATGGCACCCGAGAGTTTTTCAAAGTCCTCATCGCTCAGGTTGCCGGTGCGTATGTTCCAGGCATCGACGCCAGCGGCTTCGGCGAGCATACGGTCAACGAGCTGCTCTTTACTCATCTCAAGGCTAAACACGAGTACGGCTTGTTTCTCCCGGGCGGCTATGTTGTAAGCGAGGTTGAGAGCAAAGGTTGATTTACCCATAGCGGGCCGGGCCGCGAGGATAAGCAGGTCAGATTTTTGCAGGCCGGCTGTAAGGTTATCAAAGTCACGGTAGCTGGTTTTAACACCGCGAAGTTTGCCCTTATCTCGGTGTAACTCTTCGATACGGTCAAAGCTTTCAGTGAGAATATGTTCGAGGCTCACGAGGTCTTGTTTGACGCCGGCGTCGCTGACGGAGAAAAGTTCGGCCTCGGCCGTTTCGAGGAGCTCCTGAATATTTTTTTCCTCGTTAAATCCGAGCTCGGCAATGTCGGTACTGGCTTTGATGAGCCGGCGTCGTACGGCTTTCTGAGCGATCATGTCGGCGTAGGCCCCGGCGTGGGCGGCCGTTGGGACGTAGTTGGTAAGTTCTGTCAGGTAGGCCGACCCTCCAACGATCTCGAGTTCGTCTTTTTTTGTCAGTTCGTCGCTGAGGGTGAGCAGGTCAATCGGCTTGTGATGTTCGTACAGTCGGAACATCGCATCGTACACAGTTGCGTGGCGTTTGTCGTAAAAGTCGTTTGGCTTCAAACGGTCGCTGACACTCGCGAGGACTTCGTCGTCTATGAGTATAGCACCAAGCAAGCTCATTTCGGCGTCAAGGCTTTGGGGTGGTATCTTTCCTTCAGTGGATGACTGTTTTGGCATAGGGTTCTCCGGTTATACGTTAACGCTTTCCCCGCCGCCCATAAGCTCAGCAACACGCTTAGTCGTATCGTCGCCGGCAAGTTCTGGGGTGCTTCCGGTTATAACGATATCTGGATTGAGGCCGCAGATGTCCTGTATAGCCCGTGATAGTTGGGTGCGGTACTGAGGCTGTTCAAGTTTTTTACGGTGCAATCCATAATGAAATGACAACGACAGGGTATTGTCCGTGAAGTTTGCTGATGCCCGCGAAAGCACAGCGTGCAGGGCCGGGTTGGTCTTTTTTAGCCCAGTCAGCACCGTATCCCAGTCAAATGTTCCTTTTGCGCCACTTTTCTTCGGCGACTTGGTCTCTGGCGCGATGCTCGGAGACGACGTTTCTAACAGTGGTTCTGGCGTCACACCCTTCTGCGGCGTTTGGTCTGTCGCGGTGATCGTCGTCTCGCTGGGTGTATGTGATGGCGCAGGAGTCGTGTCGGAACGACTTTCGTGAGCATTACCCCGTGGCTTGACAGCCGGTTTTGGGACCGTTCCAGCTTCGTCATTATTCGACAATTTTTCTCCTGGTTTAGATACAAATCCGAGAAGCGTACTCGTAAGAAGGAGTTGAGGGAAATGCGCTTTTGCCACCGACATGAGCTTCTCGGCTACGTGGTACCATCGTTCTTCGGTGTGAGGTACGCTCAAGAGCTCCCCAACGAGCTGTTCGGCAAACGTGACCGGCGAAGTTCCATTTGCGAGTACGTCATCGAGTAACGCGTGGAGATTCACCTGGTCGCCCGTTTCAAGCAGATGCAAAGCCGTGCGAATGTCGGCCGAACGGGCCCTTCCGAGAATGTGCTCAACAGTTTCGGCGGTGACGGCGCTTCCGAGGCTACCCAGCTGGTCAAGCAGACTAATGCTGTCACGAAAACTTCCCCCACCATGTTCGGCGACAAGTTCCAGCGCCTCGTCGTCTATATCGATTGACTCCTTATCAGCTAGCATGCGGAGATGAGCGATAACTTTTTTCTGGGCGATCGGGCGAAAATGAAAACGCTGCGTTCGACTTACGATGGTAGCGGGAACTTTGTGCAGCTCGGTCGTTGCGAGTATAAATATGACGTGTTGGGGCGGTTCCTCAAGAGTTTTAAGGAGAGCATTGAAGCTTTCCCCGGTCAGCATATGCACCTCGTCAATAATATAGACCTTATACTTGGCGGCGACAGGGGCGATAAATACTTTTTCGCGCAGGTCGCG
>JBDHUL010000018.1:0-17372 GCA_039812985.1 Saccharimonadaceae bacterium (SeqCode) | reverse complement strand
TACATAAATGACATTCGCACTAAAACCGTTATTGTAGACAAACGGCGCTCGTCGTTTGTCATTGAAGCATTTGAATTATATGCAAAAGGTCAAAGCCGTTTACAAGATATTGCCGATTCTCTGTTTAGTAAAGGTGTCAAAACCAAAGGCGACAAACCGCTCAAAAAAGACCAAATTACCAAAATGCTAACGAATCCATTTTATTATGGGCATTTTCGCTATGCAGGCGAAGTCTTTGAGGGTAAACACGCACCGATTATCTCGAAAAGGTTGTTTGACGATGTCCAAAAAGTTATCGACCGTCGCAAACACAAGCGAACCACTAAACAGAACGACCCAAAACCACTCTGCGGGCTTTTGCGCTGCGGTTCGTGCAACATGATGATTACAGGCGAGAACCAAACCAAACAACAGAAGAACGGCAATACTCATCATTATGTGTATTACCGTTGCACAAAAAAACGCAAAAACACTCCGCGCTGTTCTGAGCCGTATGTCCGTCAAGAGTTGCTCGACGAGCAATTATCTGAAATGCTACAAGAATATGCCATGCCAACGGCATGGGCGGACAAGTTGCGCGAGTTTATGGACAAAGACATAAATGACCAACAAGCACGCAGCCAAGCACAAACCGCTGACTTAGAGACAAGTGTCACGCAACTCTCCGCCAAGCTCCAACGCTTGCTTGATAGTTATCTCGACCAAGATATCGATCGAGAAACTTACACCAGCAAGAAGGCGGAAATTATGAGCCAAAAGAAAGGTTTTGAGGAGAAATTGTCCAAGCTAACGCTTGGTCAAAACCTTTGGCTCGAACCGATGAGGAAGTGGATAGAAACTGCCGTTTCTATCTGTAAAATAGCGAACTCAAACAATCTTGAAGCCAAAAAGTTGCTTTGCCTTGAAATATTCGGCTCTAACCTGATTTTGAAAAACAAAAAAGCACGCATGCGCGTGCTCGAACCGCAATTCTTCCCCCAGAAAAACAGATGGGTTTTGCTGCGCAAAACCGTAATTTCCCAAACAAAACAGGCGCTTTCGCGCCCGTCTGTGCAATTTTGTCCTGATTTGGTGCTGGAAGTAGGACTCGAACCTACGAAGCCGAAAGGCGGGAGATTTACAGTCTCCTGTGATTGCCACTACACGATTCCAGCGTGTCAAAATATGTGGAGCCGATTCAGGGATTCGAACCCAGGACCTGCTGTTTACAAAACAGCTGCTCTAACCAACTGAGCTAAATCGGCGTAGGAACTATTCTAACACACAGTTTAACAGATGAAAATGGTGACAACAGCCAGCAAATTGATAATTCATCCCTACCGCGAGAGTAAAACCTGGTTGTGTATCGCAAGAGGCTACCTGTCCAATGCATGAACAGGACTTACATCACGACGCGGCGAGGCGGCCGGACGATGCGTTTTGGTGCGCCAGAAGGAATAATCATTTTTTTGGCTTTTTCCCGCAGGTTGTTTGCCAGGTCTTCTTGCCCGGTCCGTTCGTACGCGTCGGCCAAGATGCCGAGGCTTTGCGGATTTGGCTCAAGTTCGACGGCACGTTCGAGGCTCGTGATCATTTTTTTGTCATCACCGAGTTTTTCTTGTACTTTGGCATATGCGACGTGCCGTGCAGCCAGGCTACTCTCCATTTCGAGCGCCTGCTCAAACGCAAGGGCGGCTTTGTCATATACGCCAGTTTCAAAATAGATGAGCCCGACGTTATGAAGGCTTGAGGCGCTTGGCTCGAGGCTTTGAGCAATTTCAAAGCACTCTATGGCGTCCTGGTAGGCGCGTTGTTTGGCGTAGAGTATGCCAAGGCGGTTGTAGGCAGTGGCGTTCCGTTCATCGACCCGGAGAATAGTCAACAGTGCTTTTTCGGCACGGAGGTATTTGCGGTCCTTGATGCTTTCAGAAGCAATACCCCACAATTTATCGAGACGCTCAGATATTTTCGAGGGAAGTTCGTTGCCCGCTTCATCAAGCGGTCTCGTATAGAGCAGGGCCCACACGCCGAACGCCGCGATAACTAAAAGTCCAAACATGTTCTCTCTAGTATACTACAAACTGCTTTTGCCCGTAAATGCGCATGGTCGGCCCGGGCGCTATAATGACACCGCAAGAAATAACAGCTGAGTTTTAATATGACCGTTGGCTTCAAGTCTTGCCGCGACAGTTTCAAGCATATTTGCGCGAGTGGGATGTATTGTCATCCGGCGTTGTGTGACGCCAAATTGCACAAGACGAGCCAGCATTTGTACAAAAGCGACAGCGTCGGCGCGGCTGGTAATGCGAGCTGCTATAACCAGACGCGCGTACATTGTCCCAGATAGAAAATCGCGGGCGCGTCGAACGGATGATGCCTGGTCGGCAAAATACGCCGTATCAGCGCTCAACCGAGATAGTTCGGCTGGGAGGCCGCTTGCGAGAAAGAGTATTTGTTGGAGGGTAGCCGTGTCTGCAATACCTCGATCGATAAGGATCCTTTGGCTCTGCTCGTTGGTTATTTTTTTCACGGCAATATGCTCAACTCGCGACATGATGGTTGGAAGGAGCGATTGAGGTGTGTGCGACGTAAGGATAAAATGTACGCCGTGGTTGGGTTCTTCAAGCAGCTTCAAAAATGCGTGTTGCGCGTCGTGGCTCATGCGGTCTATGTCGTCTATCACCACAATTTGTCGTGACGAGTGTGTGCCACGTGTTTCAGTGTAGAGTGCTCGAATACGCTCGATGGGTATAGTTCCCTTTTCGTCCGGCACAATGGTAACTATGCCGGTTCGGTGCGAGGTGATTTCGTTTGCCAGCACGTCCGCCAGTGTTCCAAGGCCGCTCCCTATTGAGCCGCTGAGCAAGAGGGCGTGTTTAGGGCGTTTTAGGTAGGCGCCAAGGAGTTGCCGGGTAAAATCGTCGAGTGTTAGTTCACGAAGCACCATGCCCGATATCTTTCATGTAGAGGGATATGTCATTTGGCGGTTCAGCGACAAATGTTCGCCGCCGGCCTTTTGGTATGGTTATCTCAAGTTGCCAGGCATGAAGGCACATGCGCCCAATGGGGCTTTTGCCGCCCTCGTAAAGTGTATCGCCAACAATGGGACAGCCAATAAATGCAAGGTGCACACGTAGCTGATGCGTGCGTCCGGTGAGTGGTCGTAGCTCAAGGACGCTGAACACGTCGTTCGAAGCGAGCGTTTTGTAGAGTGTGACGGCTGGTTTTCCCTTTGCGTCAACGCGAAAACTACTTGGTTTTTTTGGGTTACGACCGATAGGCAGGTCGATTTTTGCTTCTGGTAACCTTGGTGTTCCTCGTACGACCGCAAGATAGGTTTTGTGGGCTTTTCTATCTTGAAATTGCTTTTGAAGTAACCGCTTCGTCTCGCTGTCTTTGGCGCATATAATAACGCCGCTCGTGGCACGGTCAAGCCGGTGAACGATGCCGGGACGATTGGTTTCCTCAGGTTCGTTCATGTGAGGCCTGACAAATTCGGCAACGCTAAATTCTTCTGTCAATGCTCCCTTTGCGTGAGTGATGATGCCCTCTGGTTTGTCAATGACGTTAACGTGGTCGTCCTCATAGATGACGGGCAGTTCTTTACCTTCAAACTGCATCACTGGCAAAGATTGGTGCGTCACCACGTTGTCTTCACCAAGCTCGCGCCTGACCGAAGTTACCGTGTTCCCATCAACTTCTACCAACCCCATTTCGATAAATTTTTGCCACTGTCCACGGCTATATTCCGGCCAATACTGGGCCATGTACGCGTCGAGTCTCATGTACGTAAACCGACAGCTTTTTGCACCCGAACTAATGTTTCATTGGCCTTTTGACGTGCTATCGCTTCGGACTTTTCCAACGTAGCGAGGACGAGGGTGTTGTCAATGTTTGCGAGGTGATACTGGAAGGTTTCAAGAAACTCAGCTACCTCGTCGGCAATAATTTTTTTGAAGTCGCCATATCGTTCAAGGCCTTTGTATTCAGCCGCAACGTCTTGCACCGACGAGCCTCGGAGTAGTGCCAAAATGTCTATCAGGTTACTAATACCGGGCTGGTTTTCTTTGTCATAGTTGACGCTAGCCATTCCATCGGTTGTTGCGCTCATCACCTTTTTTCTCGCTTCATCCGGCGTGTCAGTCAGGAAAATAACGCCTTTACCTGTGTCGTCGCTTTTACTCATTTTCTTGCTTGGGTCGAGGAGATCTTTGATACGGAGGCCTTGGTCCTTGCCGAAAAATTCATGTTGCTTTTTGACTGGCGCCGGTACGGTAAATAACTCGCCAAACTTGCTATTCATGCGCCCGGCGATATCTCGTGTAAACTCAAGGTGCTGGGTTTGGTCGTCGCCGACAGGAATATACGTTGCGTTGTAGAGTAATATGTCAGCGGCCATGAGGACTGGGTAGTCGAACAGCCCTACGCTTACCTGCTCGGTCCCAAGTTTTGCCGATTTGTCCTTGAGCTGCGTCATGCGCTCCATCTGTCCCATGCCTGTAAAACTGTTTAAAATAATAGTGAGTTCACTGTGGGCCGGCACATAACTTTGGCGGTAAAGAAATATACTGTCATTGTCGAGCGGTAGCCCTGCGGCAGCGTAGACGCGGGCGGTATGGAGTATCGAGTCATGGAGTTTTGAGTGGTCGATTGGTGTCGTGAAACTATGCAGGTCAGGAATAAACATATGTACATCGAACTCATCAGAACGCGTTTTCGCCATATCAACTATCGGCAGCATCGCTCCAAAATAGTTGCCGATGTGCAGGTCGTTGTTCGCACGAATTCCAGTTAGAATGACATCTTTCATGCTGTTCATTATACCTCAGGTTTTATCAGTTTTGCGACGAAAAAGGCTTCGGTAAGTTGACTTGGTAGTAAACGCAGGCATGAGGAAAGGTCACTTTGAAACGGCTTGCCGTTCCACGAGCGAAGTGCTTCGAGGCGGTTTTCAAGTGGAATAGTAACCGGTTCGAGTTTCGCATCTGTATGCTTTCGTAGAAAATAGTCAATCACTGCTTCATTTTCTTCTGGCGCCATGGTGCAGGTACTATAGACGAGGGTGCCACCCGGTTGTAGTAGCTTCCAGCTTTTGCATATAATGTTCTTTTGGAGGTCGCTGAGTCGTCGAATATGCGCCACCGACCAGGTATCGAACAGTTTTTCGTCTTCGGGACGGAGCGTCATGAGTCCCTCTCCGCTACACGGCGCATCAAGTAGTATTTTACTGAAGGTGCCAGGTAAAAATTTGTTTGCCAGGCGCGTCGCATCGCATAGCGTGTATGATGCCTCGGCCCCAAGTCGCTGCATGTTTGTCCGTAGTTTCATGAGGCGTGGCTTGGAGTTGTCGTTGCATGTTAGATTTGACTGATTGTTGGTGATGGCCTGGATGTGACTCGCCTTGCCGCCTGGTGCAGCGCAGACATCAAGTATGATGTCATTTGGTTGCGGGTCGAGGGCAAGGACCGGTAGCCAGCTGGCTGCATTTTGTATATAGAGCTTGCCAGACAGGGCGAGTTCGGTAAGCATATCTGCTGCACTGTCAAGCGGGCTATAGCCATTAGAACACCAGGATACCGGTGTGGCGTGGGGCGAGAGGTCAGTCTGGTCGTTAGAGAGAGGATTTATACGGATACTTTGACGGCGCGGCGTCATAAGTAGACGTGTCGTGTTTGTCTCGTCCAATCCGCTCCAGCGCATCGTCCGCTCAAGCCAGACAGTACGCTTTTCACGTCGCTTTTGTGCGACATCCCTATGTTTTGTCATAGGTACACTATAGCAAAATAACCTCTAGAAAAGAGGTTATTTTGACAATTTTTACACTGTTTAGCGCTTGGAGAACTGTTCTCGTTTGCGGGCGCTGCGCAGGCCATATTTTTTGCGCTCTTTTTCGCGCGGATCACGCTTGATGAACCCGGCTTTTTTGAGCGATGGACGCTGCGTGTCGTCCATCTCGGCGATGGCTTTGGCGATAGCGCTTTTAGCTGCATCGACTTGACCGCTCGTGCCGCCGCCGCTGATGACGAGACTAACATCCAGTTCTTTTTGCTTGCCGACAAGGGCCAGCGGATCGGTCAGCTCGGCCAAAAGGGTTGTGTTGCCGTCAAGGTACTGTTCGGCTGATTTACCGTTGACAGTGATGACGCCTTTGCCACTCGTTAAGCGCGCGCGAGCCGTGGCGCTTTTGCGCCGTCCGAGGCCGTAAAAGTAGTCATTTGACTTTGCCATACTACTGTACCTCCAACTTCTTAGGTTTCTGTGCTGTATGGGTATGCTCCGTGCCGCCGAATACGCGAAGACGCGCCAATCGTTCCGGTGCCAGTTTATTCTTGGGTACCATGCCCTTGACGGCTTTCTCGATGATAAGCGCCGAGTTAAGTTCACGTGCGGCTTTGAGCGAACGTTCTTTGAGTCCGCCAGGAAAACCACTGTGGCGGTAATACGTCTTGGCTTCTTCTTTGTTGCCCGTAACGATTAGCTGATCGGCATTGACGACGATAACATAGTCGCCGTCGTCAACGTGAGGAGTAAAAGTTGGCTTGTACTTACCGGTCAGTCGCGTAGCGATGAGCGAAGCAAGCCGTCCAAGCGGTGCCTCGGTGGCATCAACCAGTACCCACGCACGCGAGACGTCGGCCGGTTTGAGTGAAAATGTCTTCTTCATGTTAGCGCTCCCCGCTCTTTCTTGCCGTCACAACTGGTTTATGCGAGAGGTGTTTGTCCTGCGCTTTGACCGTCTTTGGGGCCGCAATCTTGACTGTTTCAATTTTAGCCTTTGGATCATGTGACGCCTCGGCTTTTTCGGCTTTGTTTCCTTCTTCCTTTTTCTTTTTTCCTTCTGTCGATGACAGAATGTCATCGACAAAGCTAACCTTTGCCATCTGTGCATTGTCACCGATACGCACTTTCGTACGGGTAATACGCAGGTGGCCGCTGGTTCGGCCTCCAAGCTTCGGTGCTATCACATCAACGAGCTTCTGTCCTGAATCGATAGTTGCCAATCCGGCGATAACCTGTCGGCGGCTGTGAAGATCGCCGCGCTTAGCTTTGGTGATGAGTCGTTCAGCGTAGGGGACGAGTTCTTTAGCCTTTGGCAAAGTAGTCTCGATACCTCCGTACACAACGAGGCTCGTTGCGAGGCCCTTTATGAGGGCTCGCCGTTGGTCTCGTTCGCGGCCGAATTTACGACCCTTGTATCCGTGTCGATGCATTTAGCCTCCTAAACTTTCATGTGTAATGGTAGTGATTGTCTTCATAGTAGTTCTCATAGCTCTTTATATCGAAGATTTGGCGACGACGCTAAAACTCCATTCCGGCAAGGGTGTCTTTGACTTCGTCAAGGGCTTTGCTCCCGAACCCCTTAAGTTCACGTAGGTCGGTTTCACTCAAGGTAACGAGGTCGTTGATCGTGCGGATTTCGTTGTTGATAAGCGCATTCGTCGTGCGAGCGCTGAGGTTCATTTCCTCTATGGGCATCATGAGTTTGTTGCCAGACTCATCGCTTCCACCCATAAGGCTTGGTGCGGCCTCAACTTTTGTTGCGCCTGCCAGGGCCGTGTACTGGTTGACAAGGATGGCAGCTGCTTCTTCAAAGGCATCCTTTGGCGAGAGTGAGCCGTCGGTGTCGATGGTGAGTACTAATTTGTCGAGGTTGGTGTTTTGGCCAACGCGGGTGCTTTCGACTTTGTAGCGAACTCGTTGGACGGGGCTGAAGAAAGCGTCAAGTGCGATCATATCACTATGAAGGCGTTTGTTGCTTGATTCTTCGAGCGTGCGGTAGCCGCGACCTGATTCGACAACAAAATGAAGTCTGATCGATGCTTTTGGATCGTCAATGGTACAGATAACTGCGTCTGGATTGACAACTTCAACATCGGCGGTGAGTTTGATATCGCCAGCAGTAATCGTACCGGCACCTTTTTTCTCGAGGCTGACCTCGACTGGTTCATCGCTCGCTAGGCGCAAACGAACGGCCTTGACGTTGAGCATGATGTCAACGACGTCTTCGACAACACCAGGTATAGTAGTGAACTCGTGAGTGACGCCTTCGACGCGAAATGCCGTAATAGCGGCACCGCGAATACTCGAAAGCAGTACCCGGCGCAGGCTGTTGCCGAGTGTCATACCATAGCCAGTATGGAGCGGCTCAATGACAAATGAGGCGCTAGTTGCGCTGTGTTCGTCAACGCTTGCAAGTGTTGGGTTGTGGATTGCTTGTGACATAGTTTCGCCTTCCCTTTACGTTAACGTGAGTAGTACTCAACGATTAGTTGTTCTTTAATATCCGCTTCGGCTTCAGTACGAACTGGCAGGCCAGTCACCGAAATTGTCATCTTCTTGGGGTCGGCTTTGAACCACCCAAATGTTGGCTGGTTAGAGTCTTTGACAATCTCGCCGAGACCCTTGAAGTAACTGCTTGAGACGCTTTTTGGACGAACCGTTATGACATCGCCGGCTTTGAGACGGATAGATGGTATGTCGATACGACGGCCGTTGAGCATAAAGTGTCCGTGGCTCACGAGTTGGCGAGCGGCTCGGCGGCTGAGGGCAAATCCGGCGCGGTATACAGCATTGTCGATACGACGTTCGAGGAGTTGCAGGAGAACTTCACCTGATTGGCCTTCCGAACGAGTCGCCTCCTTCATGAGTAAGCTGAACTGCTTTTCAAGTAGACCGTATAGGCGGCGAACTTTCTGCTTTTCACGGAGTTGCTCAGCGTACATGCTTGTTTTGCCTTGGCGATCACGGCCGTGTTGGCCGGGAATCCCAGTTTTCTTTGCCATAATCTTATGAGCTTTGGGGTGCAGAGCATAGCCTTCGCGGCGGCTCTGTTTGACTATGGGGCTTCGGTCTCGTGCCATGTTATCCTCTCCTCGCTTTCGGTGGGCGCGTACCGCCGTGTGGAATACCGGTCACATCTTTGATACTTTCAACGGCGATATTGTAGTTCTGTAATGTTCGGATAGCGGCATCACGGCCAAGCCCAACACCTTTAATAAACACGTCAACTTTCGTGAGGCCGTACTGGCTTTTGGCGCTTTCGGCTGCCTTTTCGCTCGCAACCTGTGCAGCATAGGCGGTACCCTTTTTGCTTCCTTTAAATCCGCAGGCCCCGGCACTTGACTGGCTCAGGACGTTACCTTTTGAGTCGGTAAACGCGATGAGTGTGTTATTAAACGTCGCAAGCACGTGCAGCTGACCAGCCGGAACTGACCGGCGAGCTTTTTTCTTTGACTTCGTAACAGGAGTAGTTTCTGCCATATCAGTTCCTTTCTACGTCTTCGACGCTGCTTTAGGTTGTGCGCCACCGACGGCAACTCGCTTACCACGGCGGGTTCGGCCGTTAGTGCGGGTTCGTTGACCGCGTGATGGCAGGTTCTTTTTGTGCCGTTCACCGCGGTACGACTGAATATCCTTGAGGCGCTTAATGTTATTTGCCACGACGCGCTGTAGGTCACCTTCGACGGTAAAATTGGCGTCAACTTCGTCACGCAACGCCTTTTCTTCAGCTTCGGTGAGGTCTTTGACACGTTTGGTCGGTTCAACTTTGGCAGCTTTTAGTATGTCAGCGGCATGTTTTGGGCCAATACCATATATGTAGCGGAGTGCGATCTGCACCTGCTTTTCACTGGGTATGACAACGTTAGCAATACGAGTCATGTTCTAGCCTTGCCTTTGCTTGTTTTTGGGTTTTTTCTTGTTGATGACGTAGAGGCGGCCTTTGCGGCGAACCAAAATGTCATCGGGGCTGATTTTTTTGACGCTTGCGCGAACTTTCATCAGTCTCTCCCTTAAACGTTAAAGTTAGTCCTTGAGTCGGAAGCTGATTCTGCCCTTCGTAAGATCATACGGGGTTAACTCAACTTCGACTTTATCACCCGGCACTAGTTTGATGTAGTGCTTGCGCATCTTTCCTGACACGTGAGCGATGATACTGTGCCCGTTCTCCAGTTCGACACGAAACTTGGCGCTGGGGAGATTTTCCACCACCACACCTGTAAGTTTGATGACTTCCTTTGTTGCGGGCATAAGTTTCACTGCGCCATTATACACGAGTCGTGCGGCGCTGTAAACAGACACAAATGTTTTTCGTAGGCTTTTCTGTGCAGTCGGTCAGCTTATTGTCCCAAGTTATATCCGGTAGGTCATGGTTGCAGGGTTACCGTAACCAAATGAGGTCACTCGAATAGCAGCTCAAGGATGTTACGACGATTTTTTGCCTGAGGAGCCAACGAGCAGGGCTACAATGACGTTGCCAACAAACAAAATACCGGTAACCATCACCGCTTTTGACACCCATTCATTGACCGTCTGCCACGTTGTAGCATTAAATACTGCGGCAACGGCGGCACAGGCGACGAATACCACCAGCCCGGCTAGTAAAACAACAGCAACGTTCCTCGTGTAGTTAAGAGCTCTTTCCATGTCGTGTGCACTCCTTAATTTACCGGTTCATTGATAGGTCTAGCATACCACGATTTTATGGTCATGGGGAATGATTTTCTAGTAAGGCGGCGCTGTTTTAGTAGTTATCGTAGGTTACCATGAGCGCACGAGAGTTGATTTGCCGCAAGGTTTCGAGTGCGACAGATACCACGATGAGCAGTCCTGTACCGCCAATCGCAAGGTTGGTTGCTCCGGTGATATTGAACACTGAAAATATGTACTCGAACACGAACGGCAGGATGGCGATAATCCCGAGAGACAACGACCCAAACAAGGTGAGGCGGTTGACGGTGCGCGACAGGTACTGTTCGGTTTGCGGGCCAGGACGTATGCCTTCTATGAACCCACCTTGCTTTTGCAGGTTCTCCGCTATTTCGTTTGAGTTAAAGACGATCCCAGTGTAAAAATACGTGAATAGGACGACAAGGAGGAAATAAACAACCGGATAGATACATATTGTCCAGTCTGTGGCGGCCGCGAAGTTCTGGGCACTCGGGGTTTGGAACCATTTAACAAGCTGATCGCCGATATTGACGAGATTTTGTTTGTCATGCATCGACCGTAGCAGTTGTCCAACGAAAGCTGGGAGTGCCAAAAAGGCTACCGCAAAGATAACGGGGATGACACCTGCGGTGATGAGTTTTACCGGGAGTATGCTTTTGACGCCGCTGTAAGCGGTATTACCCTGCACGCGCTTGGCGTAGTTGATGGTAATAATACGCTGGGCCTCGTTGATTTTTACCAGGAAATACAACACGGCGATCCCGGCGAGTCCTATACCGAGCAGTATCCAAAATGCAAGGCCGTTAATGGGTAACGTGAACCAGTTGAAGACGTGAAGCTTGTCGGCATCCTTCGCTACATTCGTGAGTGAGCCCCACATGGTTGAAAATGTTTCAGGCAGACGCGCTACGATGCCGGCAAAAATAAGGAGCGAGATACCGTTGCCTATTCCCTGTTCGGTGACAAGCTCACCGAGCCACATCATGAGGATAGCACCGGCAGACATGGCGGTGACGGCAAGCACCCACTGGAACATGGTCGTATGGCTGAGTACTGCCGTGTTACCCGCCAGTACGGTTTGACGGATGATGAATATAAAGGCGATCGACTGCAAGATAGCGAGCGGTACGGTAAGCGCGCGCGTCCACTGGTTGATTTTTCGTCGCCCAGACTCGCCATCTTTATGCATTTCCTCAAGGCGCGGAATGGCTTTTGTGAGTAGTTGCGTAATAACCGATGCCGTAATATATGGGCTGAGGCCAACGAGAACAATACTGAGACTCGACAAGGCTCCGCCTGAGAGGAGGTTCATAAAGCCGCCGAGGTCAGTTGAGTTGAGCGCATTGTCGATAATAGTACGAAGTTCGGTTGGCGATGCAAGCGGCACCGGAACCTGCGACAAAAACCGGTAGGCAATAAGTATTCCGACAACTATTCCAATGCGCCGCAACATATCGCGGCTTTTAAATGAGGCAAATATCGTACGCCAGTTCATAGCTTTTTTTGTAACACCCTTCGTATTAAACTCATACTACAGTACCAGATACAGTTGGTTCTTGTCTAGCTCGTTGATCGTATCGCCAAAGTAATTCGACAACCACCCCGCCGATCAAACCGACCACAAAGCCCCGTAGATTATGCGGCCAGACAGATTTGAATTCGAGAATTTGTGCGAGCCACGGCCACGATATCGCGGCGTAAAATACCAGCCCCATCGCGCCGATGAGACTCACCTTCCATAGTTTAAGTGGCCGCCCTAGGCACGCCAGTACCCAAAGCCCTATGGTGACCACGCATATAACGGCCGCCGAGCTCGCTGGTTTTATGAGTATCGTTTGACTGAGCGTCGTGGTATATGTATAGAGCGACAAGACGGCCACCAGGACACCCACCGGAACTGCAAATCGCAGTACACGGGGCAAAAATCCAGGTAGGTATCGGCGCGTATTCGGGCCGAGCGCCAGGAAAAATGCCGGTATACCAATCGTGAGCCATGAAATGAGCGACAAATGCCGCGGCAAAAACGGAAATGACAATGCCAGTACTGTTACGGCAAGTGCAAACAAGAGATTGTAGACATTTTTAATAACAAATAGGTTCGCTACCCGTTCAATGTTAGCGATTACCCGACGCCCTTCGGCGAGTACGTGCGGCATGTGGGCAAAGGAACTGTCGAGAAGCACAAGCCGCGCGACTGCTCGGGTTGCTGGAGCACCGCTCCCCATGGCAATGCCAATATCGGCATCTTTAAGGGCCAGTGCGTCGTTGACGCCGTCTCCCGTCATGGCGACGACGTGGCCTTGTGCTTGCAGCGCCTTTACGAACAGCTGTTTTTGTTCGGGCAATACCCGCCCAAATACGTTGTTTGTTTCGAGGATGCGAGCAAGCTGGGCGATGTCTGAAGGGAGAGTGCGCGCATCGCACGGTTGGTTGCACGCTATCCCGACGCGGCGGGCCACAGCTGCGACAGTTCGCGGGTTATCGCCGCTAATCACTTTCAACGCCACTCCTTGACCCGCAAAATACTCCAGTGTTTTGGAGGCGTCGCTTCGAATTTTTTCTTCAAGAAGTATTAGGGCTTTAGGGACAAGGTTGGTCGGGAGGGTCGTACCGTTGACTGAGTGAGACGCACTTGCAAGTGCAAGGACGCGAGCTCCGTCGTTGGCGTATGCATCGGCGGTTCTACGGATTGGCAGCCGTGCGTCTTCAAAGAGTATTTCCGGTGCGCCAAGTATCCACCCCGCTTTGCCCGTGTTAAGGGCGCTCCACTTACGTTTTGAGTGAAAGGCAACGCGGGATGATACCTTGAGCGACATGTCTTGAAATCGCTCATGGAGCGCGTCAAGGGTTGGTGAATTTGCTTCAGCCGCAAACGCCCCAAGTACAGGCTCTATCTCCGATTTTTTGACGTTTTTTTCGAGCAACAAATCGGAGAACACGATACTTCCTTCGGTCAGTGTTCCGGTTTTATCGAGGCATACCACGTCAACTCGAGCCAGTCCCTCCACTGCCGGCAACTCCTGGACGAGTACCTTACGCCGTGCCAGCGTCAGCGATGCAAGGACAAATGCAAAACTGGTCAGGACGACGAGCCCTTCGGGAATCATACCGACAATGGCTGCAATGGAGCGTGTCGCGGCGTCCTGGAACGAGGTGTGAGTACGTGTCAGTTGCCCCCAAACGAGTAGCGGCGCGACAATGAGTATGACGATGCTGATGTAACCAAGTAATTTGTTTGTTCCCGCTAGTAGTTCGCTGTGGGCTTTTTTAAATACTTTCACCTTTGCAGCCAGTTGGTGGGCGTAGGCTGCGTCTCCGACAGCAGTCGCGGTATACCAAAGCGACCCAGCGACGACAAATGACCCCGAAAGCAGTTGATCGCCGTCTTTTTTGGCGAGCGAGTCGGATTCACCAGTCAGGAGCGATTCATCGACTTCGGCACTTTCAACGCTCATGACGATACCGTCGGTTGGGACTTGGTCACCTATTTGTAACCGAACAACATCGTCAGTCACGATATCCTCGCTCGAGATATTGTGTTCGCGCCCGTCTCGTCTGACGGTGACCCTTGGAGTACTCAATATGCTCAGACGGTCGAGCGTTCGTTTGGCGCGAGTTTCTTGAATAATACCCATGGCACTGTTGACGATAACAGCGACGAAAAATAATCCGTCTATGGGATGACCGACAAAGAGGATAACGACAAATAAAACACTGAGAAGTGCATTAAAGCGTGTAAAAACATTTGTCCGTACGATATCCCACAAACTACGACTGGTTTTTTCGTGCGTCGTATTGACGAGGCCGGTTTCCCGCCGCCGCTCGACATCAGCAGACGACAGTCCAACTGGCGGTTTTTTTTCACCGTTCATGCCGTTTAGTATACATAAAAACTGGTCACGGGAACACTGCGGCATTGTCTAGCTTATGGTTAGTATGCTACACTGCGGTTGAAAAGCAGAACTATGAACCCGCAACCACCAGTTATATCAACGACGCCACCACCAACACCAGCTCAGCCTTCGGGGGATTCTTTCATAGCTCCGCCGCGTAAGCATCAACGTCTATGGTGGATAGTTGGCATAGTAGTAGCCATAACCATCATCGGGACGATCGTCGCTATGGTCGTGATAAATAGTCGTTCGTCAGGCAGAGCCGTCGCCGATCAGTTTATGCTCGCTCTTCGTACGCTCGACGATACTACCATGCGCCGCCTCGCTGACCAGGATCGGAGTAATGGTGAGCTAAAAGCCATCGCTGAAGGTCTTGAGAAATCAACCTATAGCTTCAAAAGCCAACAAAGTGACGGCGCAACTACTCGTCTGGTGTATACCGTCAATGGCTCAGGGAGCCTCTACGACATACATCTGTCGGTCATGAATGGTAAAATAACCGAAATACATAAAAACGTCGATCACGACGCGCTCATCCTTCAACAAAAAGAGGAAGTTGCCCGGAAAAACCGTTGTTTGATGATCAAAGACATACCAGAAGACACGCTAAGCATTGATGACTTCTCTCTTGCCGGCCTCGCAGAAAGCGACACGCACCGTATATATGCTCGGACATTTGCCTTTCAAGAAGGGACGGCAAATCTACCGGGAACCGGGAACGGCTCAGCGTCAGTCGATACCCTTGTTCGTGTTGCGACTTTCTATAAGCATACCAGTACCAAACAGTATCGCTTTGTTCTGCAAGTGCCAAGTCAGACAGGCGAGGTCATCCCCAAAAGCTCACCGCTCACGATGCAGCGGTTTGAGAAAATCAAAAGCGAGCTCGTTCGTTTTGGCGTCGATGCGAGCCGTATCGACACAGTTAACTTAGATCCAAGCGAGCCTGCGAGCGACATGATAGACCTACTTATCTTCATACCGCCAGCGTGTGACGGCGCATACTAGAGCTCGAGCGCCGAGAGAAGGTTTGGCTCTTAAAAACACCTCTGCAAAGGCAGAGGTGTTTTTAAGGGAAATGCGGAAGCGTAGGTTAGGCGCTCTTTTTAGCAGCCTGGTCAGCCTTTTTTGCTGCGCGATCCGGGTTGGTTGACGGAAGCGTGAGGACATCGACTGCCTCAAATGCCCCGCCAGCCTTTTCAAGCAGCGCAATAGCATTTTTGCTGGCTGCCTGGAGCTTTACGGTGGCTTTACCAGCATAGTCGCCCCGAACGATCAGTTTCGCGCTGTGATACGGCGTGGCAAGTATCCCCGCTTCGTAAAGAACCATCGCGTCAACCGTCGCTGCTTTTAGGCCGTTTAGCTGTGAGGTATAGACAGTCTGAGCCTTTGCCCGTAAACTGCGAAAGCCGCGTTTTTTAGGAATACGCTGTACCAGCGGACCTTGGCCGCCCATAAAGGTTGGGCCAAATTTGTTGCCTGTGCGAGCGCCCTGCCCCTTGGTGCCGCGTCCAGCAGTTTTACCCTGTCCGGCAGAGATACCGCGCCCGACACGTTTCTTGTCTTTGTGTGAAGTAAGGGAAAGTTCATTGTATTTCATACTATTTCTCCCCTTCCTTTACGTCCTTTTCGGCAGCGGCCTTCTTTTTGTTGTTACCAGCAGATGGCGTTTGGCTTGTCTTGCTTGTGACCCAGTTCTTTTTCGGCACAAGACTGCGTAGGGCCTCGATAGTTGCGTAGGCAATGTTGACTTTATTCGCCGAACCAAGCGACTTGCTCATGAGGTTCGAGATACCGGTTACTGCTACTACAGAGCGAACAACACCGCCAGCGATAATCCCGGTACCGGGGGCAGCCCGACGGAGTAGGACACGAGCGCCATCGACTTTCACTTCTATATCATGTGGAATAGTTGCTCCAATGATCGGTACGGTGATGAGATGCTTTTTTGCCACATCGGTAGCTTTGGCAACGGCCGCTTGAACATCAGCACCCTTGGCAACTCCGACACCGACTTTATTTTTGCGGTCACCGACGACCACCAATGCTTTAAAGCGAAATCGACGACCGCCCTTGACGACACGGGCCACACGGTCAATGGCAATAACGTTTTCTTCAAACAACTTCTCCTCTTTTGGCGCTTCTGGGCGCTGATTTCGTCGGTCATCCCGGCGACCACCACGCTGTGGACGGCTGTTTGTTGCCTGTCCGGTGCGCGGGGTAGTATTTGCTGCTGCTTCAGCCATACTAAAACTCCAATCCTTCGTTACGTGCTGCATCGGCCAGCGCCTTGAGGCGACCGGCGTAACGTCGACCGTTGCGATCGAACACTACAGCGGTTATATGTGCTTTCTTTGCTTTGGCGGCAATGCCTTTGCCAACAACGGCGGCTTTTTCAGTCATCGTCCCCTTTGTCTTGGTGCCGATGGTCGTTGCGGCAGCCAAAGTTTTGCCGATCGTGTCATCGATAATCTGTGCGGACACGTGCAGGTTCGAGATGGTGACGGTGAGGCGTGGGCGCTCGGCGCTCCCACTCACCTTGGCGCGAACACGATTTTTACGTAGTACAACGTTACTCATGGCTTATTTACCCGTCTTTCCGGCTTTACGTAGTATCACTTCGTCGATGTACTTAATTCCCTTGCCTTTGTATGGCTCAGGCTTCTTCAGAGCACGGATTTCAGCGGCAGTTTGGCCAACCTGTTGTTTGTTGATACCACTGACTGTAATGACCATTTTGTCGTTCGTAATACTGACGCCATCGGGCGCTTTGTATTTGACGGGGTGACTAAACCCGAGGCTCATTTCAAGTTCGTTGTTGGTTGCTGCTACGCGGAAACCAACCCCGTTCACTTCAAGTTTTTTCTCAAAGCCCTGTGTAACACCAGTGACCATGTTGTTGATGAGCGCGCGCATCAGACCGTGCTGGGCGCGAGCATCCTTACTCTCGTCTTTTGGCGAGACTGTGAGAACGCCGTCCTCGACTTTCACCGTAACAGCTGGCGTGATAAATTGTGTCAGTTCGCCCTTCGGGCCAACGACTTTTACATCACC
>JBDHUL010000017.1:0-17414 GCA_039812985.1 Saccharimonadaceae bacterium (SeqCode) | reverse complement strand
GCCGACCATACCTACTGGAAAAATCTTACTCCTTTTTTGGAAAACGATCATAGTGTTATTTCTGTTGACCTCTTAGGGTTCGGCCAGTCGCCAAAACCAAAAACCACAGCTTCCTACAGCCTACAGCGACAAGCTAAGGCCCTCTACCAGACCCTCGCCGATCAACGGTTAATCGGGCAATCCTTCACACTGGTCGGGCATTCCATGGGCGCATTGGTTGCTCTCCAGATGAGCCTCCTTTACCCCATACAGCCGCATTCACTGATATTACTCAATATGCCATTCTTTAAAAATGCCGTCGAAGCCAGGCGCCAGATTGAAGCAACCGGTCGGTTCTACCGCGTCATGCTCTACAAACAAGCCAGTCGTCCGCTGTGGACACTATTTAAACCCATGCTCCCGTCATTTGGTGCCGCTCGGCGGCACACCCACTCGTCACGCCAAGGATCGTTACACGCCGTTGAAACCGCCAATAGCCTGGAGCTTCTGAAAGCATCGTTAATCCCGACTCATCTCGTCGTAGGTTCCTGTGACCGTGCTGTATACCGAAATAACTTGGACGATTCCGTCCTCCCCGGTAACGTACACTTACACACCGTCCCGACCGGACATCATACGGCCAAACAGACGCCGGAGTGGGTGCGGCAGTTAATCGAACATGCTCAATTATTTCCCGACAGCCGTTAACAACTCGTCAAGTGTGGCTCCAATCTTTTGAGCAACCGCTGCTTCATCGGCAATAGTACCATCGGGCTGAAGGTCTTTCATGAAAAATAGATTCGTTTGCGTGTCAAGCACCTCGGCTTTGAGATTGACCGCCAGGGCCTCACGGGCAGTAGCCTGGGCCTGTCCGGCCCCGCTGCGCCAGCCATAGCCAACAAGCGCCACTGGCTTACCGTGCCATTCTTTGTACACCCAGTCAACAGCATTGAGCTGCACTGGACTCATAGTGTGGTTATACTCGGGAGTGACGAGCACCACGCCGCTCGCCGAACCAACCATATCGGTCCATCGTTTCACGGCAGCATTGGTCGGAGCAAAGTCAGGCGACGATGGCGGGTTTTGGTCGTTAAAAAACGGCAAATCAAGTTCTTTGAGATCAGCTATTGTTGTCTGGACATCTTGCTCCTTCAGCGCGTTGACAACATACGCAACTATTTTTTCGTTCACGCTGTTTGGCCGTACGCTCCCGGTGACGACAAGTATATGACTCATACTGTACCCTCCTTGCATAGTTAAAAATGTGCCATGTGTACTGTATAGTATAGCTCACGCCTCACGGTTTTTTTGTTGGCTCTTTTATGACCCTTCCCTCTCCGCCCAGGTTTTTTGGGCCATGAAGCTGTATGGCTATTGCACTCAGCACCTGAGTCGTTGACGGAAGGTACCGCTGTTCACTGTCATACCACGCACCAGCGTGTTGCGGGTCACCCGTTTCGTGCGACGGTGCAACGGCGAGCGGAACAAGCGTCACACCTACCTTGGCGTACTTTTGTCCAATCACGCGCATCGAACATATCGGATCCTGTACCCTGTCGCCGGCAACATAGCGGTACCAAACACGTGGCGGCGTGACGGCAGATGCTTCGGGCAATGGGTCGGGAAATCCCTGGCGAATGATACTGGTTTGCTGGGCCACAAGACGGCTATCGGTTGCCGCTGCGTTTTCCAGAGCGTATTGCTGCTGTTGAAGATTAAACACCTGCCCGCGCTGCCATAGACCCGCTTGATTGTTGAGATACACAGCCGCTTTCCCTAAAGAAAAACGTGGTGTTGCCGCATCCACGAGCGCTCTGGCTGGTTCTTTCACACATGCTGCGCTGCCAGGGGTCGAATCAAACACAATACCACTTATTCGAACACGACTGAGCCGAGTTCGGAAACTACTCGCGAGATGCTCGGCTGCTATACCGCCAAAACTATTACCAATAAATAGCACCTTCGCCTCACGGTCATCATCAACCATACTTTCTAGGTTCTCAACGAGCCTATCGGCAATGCTGTCCGGGCTGTAGCGCGTGCCATAGGTGACAAAAAGCGAACAGGCGTCGTATTTTTTAACCTCCTCGTCATTTTTCCTCGCTTCATAAAATGCTGTCTGCAAGCCTGTGCCACTGAGGTATACCACATAAAACAACCGGTTGCGACACTGTTCTTTGGACCCATAGAACTCAACGCCCTCATGCTGTTCACCTTGAAGCTGCTCGAAAGCAATCCCGGCACCGCCCGCCAGACAGGTTGACGCGAGAGCGGCCGCCGTCCCCTTTCGAGCGTATCGCCCAACTCTTTCCCAAGGAGTCAAGTACCGATTAATCCCCGGCTTAATCGGCGCGCATGATGCATACTTTTCGGGCAAGCCCATACGCGCATACTACGCCCAAATAGCAAAAGTAGCAATCCTTTTCACATCAGCTAGATTCGTTCGGCCTGTAGCGAACGGGCAGCTGCCATCGAGACGTTATCAAGTATCTTCGCCGCATCGTCATCAGTCAAAGTCCGTTGATAGTTCGTGAGTTCAAGACGAAGCGTAATGGTTTTATGGCTATTACTTTCTAACGGTTGGTAGATGCTCAGCGGGGTAAAGTACGCTGTTTGTTCCTGTGGTATATCTTTTGCGGCACCGAGCGCACACGCGAGGACATCCTGATATGGCGTCGATGACGGCACCTTCAGTGAAATATCCTTGGACACTGACGGAAATCGACTGAGCGGAACGTACGGCCGTGGCTGCACTGCCAAAAGCGGCGGTATAAACACCTCAAAGCCGGCTGCGGGCGGTAGCTTAAACGCTCGAACGGTCGAAGAAGCAAACTCACCAACCACCCCAACAAACGTATCGCCATTCATTACGACCGCTGACCGCTTGGGTTCAAACGGAGCAACAAGCTGTGCATCATAGCCCTCGGCGATAAACGTGTCAAGCGGTTGGTAGCGAGCATCTGGTAGTAGCAACTCAAGATAGCGTTTAGCCGTATAGTACGGTGTGCTTTCGGTCTTTTTTGCCGCCCACACAAAAGACAGCTGGTCGCGCTCGAGTGGCAAACCGTCTCCGTCAACATCGCCCACCCGGTGCGTCTTGCCTAACTCAAACAAGGCAAAGTTGTCATATCCCGCTTTGATATTCATATGCACTTTGTCGAGAAGGCTCGGTATAAGACTAAGACGATACCGTTGCAAATCGGGGCTAAGAGCATTACCAAGGGCGTAGGCTTCGTCAGGAGTCTGACCTGCATTTTTCAGCAGACGATCGTGCACAAAACTATACGTCAGCACTTCGTTCGCTCCGGCTCGCGCAAGCGTACGCCGAAGCCTCGTCTTTAGCTCAATCAGCTGATTCAAGGGAGCAGGGGCAATACTGCGGCGGGGTAATTCGAGTGGCAATGCATCAAACCCATACAGTCGTCCAACTTCTTCGACAATGTCTTCAGGAAGCTCAATATCTGTTCTCCAAAATGGCGCCGTCACAAGTAAGGTTGCGTCATCATCCTCTGCGGGATACGACGCGAAGTTCGTCTGACGGAGCAAATTACCGATTTGTGTCGTCGTTAGGTCACTGCCGAGCCGATCATTTATGAATGCCGCCGAAATACGGATCTCACCACTCAACGACACTTTGTCGGACTTGCCTGAGGCATCAGGCAGATCATACACAGCGCTTGCCTGCGTCGCGCCAGTAACCTCCGTAAGCTGCTGCATCGCATGCGCCAGCACTCGGTTGTTCTGCAATGGACTCTGACCTTTGTTAAACCGCGTCACCGCATCAGTAAAGAGCCCGTGACGCATACTCGTCTTGCGAATTGCATACATATCAAATGTCGCGCACTCAAGCACAATACGCGTTGTTACTGCGCTGACTTCACTATTACTGCCGCCCATGATGCCGCCCATCCCAATCGGCTTGTCGCCATCAACAATCACGATATCGTCTGATGAGACATCGTATGTCTTACCATTGAGCAGCGGGAGCGATTCACCGTCTCTCCCCATGCGGACACCAAGCGTATGCTCCGCCAGTTTATCGTAGTCATAGGCATGGAGCGGTTGACCCGTCAACAGCATAACGTAGTTAGTGATATCGACTACGTTATTAATCGCCTTGCCGCCCATCCTGACCAACTCGACCTGTAGCCACAGCGGGCTTGGCGCGATCGTGATATGGTCGAGCGCAACCGCCATGAATCGTGGTACTTTTTCAACAGCATCGTTGCGAACGGTTAGCTTGAGGCTATCTGCGTCCAGGAACTGTGGCATATCCCAATACCAATCAGGGTTCACAAAGCGCGTGTCGGCGACATCGACTGTATCATCAGGTAGTCCCCTCACAATTGCCGATATCTCACGTGCCACCCCCAGCTGCCCAAAACAGTCTGGTCGGTGCGTGAACATTTTGTTCTCGATGTCAATAATTGTGTCATTCAGTTTAAATAGCTCAGCAAAGTTCGCTCCGGCTTTCAGCCTCGAATTATCCTGGTTCATCGGCAGATCTTGAGGGGTTAGTTCAATAATCCCCGCATGATCGGTTCCAATGCCAAGTTCATCCGCCGCAGCCAGCATACCATTACTCATCACGCCGCGAAGTTCGCGAGTGCCAAGGACAAACGGATCAGCCGTTTCGTATGTCGCTGGAACGGTCGAACCAGGCGGTAGCCACACTGCAAACATGCCAGCATGTACATTTGGCGCACCGCAAACCACCTGTACGTACCCATCGGCATCACGCTCAACGCCACTCGTTATCCCACCGTCATCGACCCGACACACCGAAAGCTTATCGGCCCCAGCATGCTTTTCGGCTGACACCACTTTCACAATCACGACGCCCGCAAACCGCGCTCCTAGATCAATAATTTCCTCAATACCACCGAGCTGCGTATTGATGCGCTCAGCTAGCTCATCGACTGGTGGTAACGTAAGCCCGGTAAGCTCGGTAACAGTTGCGAGGCTAACTTTCATAGATAGTACCTATTATATCCCATAAATGACCGAGTAATTTTATGGGTTTATCCGGGTTGCTTGTATGACGGCATTCGTCCCGTTTGTTTCCTGCGACCAAACCGACACGACTTTATTTGGTGCATATTCGACCGGCATACCATAGGACATCATACTCCGTGCAGTGCCATACACCACTTCAGGCCCCCACGTCGAGCCGCCATCTCGTGAAACACGGTATACCGCCGGCATATTGCCTGGGCGTCGCTGGCTCTGAGACCCAGTCCAGCGCCGATAGCTCGCTATCACGCGTCCATCCTTAAGCACTGTCATATGAGGGTTGCCCTCGCCGGGAAATGCATTGGTCACACCTGACCAACTAGCACCCTGGTTATCTGAAAAAACTTTACGAATATAGAGCGGATTTCTACCCCACGAGTTTGTCCGCACAAGCCCAAGTAAACGAACTTTGCCGTTCGGACGCTTGTAGGCCACGATGTTTGGCTCCGAGTACACCGGCCCTCCGTACGCCATTGTCGCCGATGCCCCCAGTTTCCAACCCTTTCCTGTCCATACCATCACGCGGCTTTGTGCCCGCGGGCCGCTATAGCCAGAGATGATAAACTTATTCGCCGATATCTGCGTCACGGGCGAAGCGAGTTTGTTATCACGCCATGCGTTACGTAGCTGTATGCGTTGCACCGACGACCATTTGAAACCGGCAAGATCAGCCGACACCATCACTTTACCGGTACCGCGCTGACTTCCATCGCGTTCATCAAGTGTCAGTATGGGGCGCCCGGCAAGCGGCCCATAGGTTGGCACCATAATACCCGCCGCACCAGCATTGAGCGATGCAGCGGTATTGATTCTTTCCGGTCTCGTCCATGTCGTTCCGTTATCTTTTGAATACGACTTGTACACGTACCCTTTTGCATAGGCCATGTTATGATTGGATGCTCCTCTCCAGACTGCAATAATGGTACCATCAGCCAGGCGTGCCGCACCCGGAAAGCCATTGTGAGCTGCAACCTTAAGGATGCTCACTGGAAATACTTGCCGGGCACGAACATTAGCCAGTTCCGGTGACTTTGCTGCCGCTGCCGATAGCGAAGCGTCAACCATGGGATTCGCATTGGTTTTTGCAGTGACCGTCTGTTGTTTCGTGTCGGCCTGAGGGGTGTCTTGATCAAGACTCGTCGGCAACTCATTGGTTTCCAAAAGCGACGTCTTCTGATCATTCGCAATCTCTTGCATCGTCTGCTCTACCGGTGCTGTTTCCTGCGCAATATCTTGTCCTGCCGGAACCTTCGGCTCGGTCGTTACCGTTGACGGTGTCTGTACGGTGGCTGGATCCTTTGGCTCGCCATCTGGTGGTTCTGTAGGATCATATACATAGGTTGGCGCCGTTGCAACGGCGCTTGTTAGGGAGTCGCTCAGGCCCCCGGGGAGCACCCCAGATGATATCTCGTCACCAATACTTTCAGAGGAACTGTTCTGACCAATCTCCGACAGCGTATTCTTTGTTTCCTGCGATACAAGGCCTGTCGTCGCACTAGTATTCGCTTTTTGAGGTCCAGTCATCATCGTTGCAACACTCGCCGCAACAATAACCAGCACAATAGCACCGCCGGCGACAAACAACTGTTTCCGCCCAAACGGAGCGGCTCCGAGCCGGGACTCATCTTGCGGTAACTGCTTTCCTGGGCCTGCATACGCCCGAAATCCTCCAGAAGCATGCCGCTCGGCTGATATCTTTCCATCTATTTGACTGTTTTTATCTGCATTCATATGACGTCCTTTTTTGTTATTAATTTTCTTGAAACTTTCTTAAAAAAGCTAGTTTTCCAGACTCTAAGTACCGAACATCTTCTATCTGGTGCTTCATCATTACCAGCCGATCAATCCCGCAGCCAAACGCAAACCCGCTGTAACGAAACGCGTCTATCCCAGCCGCCGACAGAACGTTGGGGTGAATCATTCCGCATCCCAGTAACTCTATCCAGCGGCTGTGCGAGCATACCGAGCAACCGCTGTCACAAAATGGGCATTCGAGCGCAAACTCAAATGAAGGCTCGGTAAAAGGAAAATAAAACGGGTTGACACGCACCTTGAGTTTTCGGCCGTAGTAGGCCTCAAGAAACTGCTGGAGTGTCGCAACGAGCATCCCGACAGTAACCCCCTCGTCAACATACACTCCTTCAAGTTGGTAAAACGTATGCTCATGCCGAGCATCCAGATCTTCGTTACGAAACACTCGGTCAGGAACGACCGCCGCTATGGCCTCGCCGTGTTCCAAACCCGCAGCGTAACGGCTGAGTATTCGATGCTGCATCGTACTAGTGTGCGCCGGTGCAATAAACGGATCGCCATTTTGGTCGGTTTCATTCGTCATGAACGTGTCCCAGTCATCCCGCGCCGGATGTCCTTTGGGAAAGTTCAGCGACTCGAACATATGGTATTGGTCATCAATCTCACGCGACTCTTCAGCTGTAAATCCCATACGCAAAAAAATATCGATAATCCGTCGTATCTCGCTCGTTAGTGGATGAAGCGATCCAACGTCAGTCGGAAGAAAATTCG
This sequence comes from Saccharimonadaceae bacterium (SeqCode), assembly GCA_039812985.1. Classification (GTDB taxonomy): domain Bacteria; phylum Patescibacteriota; class Saccharimonadia; order Saccharimonadales; family Saccharimonadaceae; genus JAPUDS01. The sequence goes on along the minus strand of JBDHUL010000017.1, from coordinate 9,899 downwards.
GAAGCGACTGCGCAATATCAAACGGAGCCGTCACGTCAAGACGAACCGTCTCCACACGGGACTGCTGGTCCTTATGTGTCCGTACAAGTTCCTCTAAGTCTTTTTTTAACGTGTTGACCGCATTGCCAAACGCCCCACGTTGCTCGTGAGGCAACTGCGGGATCTGCGCGTAGAGCTGTTTAAGCTCTGGAGCTTTCAGAAGTTCATCTTTATTATCAAGCTTCTCGAAACGCTCCACAAGAGCGGCACGTACAGCATCAAGGTGTGACGTTTCTTCCATCGCCCCCAGTATATCAGAAAACACCCCGTCTGAGCAGTAGCCCAAAGCGAGGTGTTTTGAATATGCTGCAACTAGTCGCGGGGACGATAAACGGTAAGCATGTAGAGTAATGCTCCAACGGCTCCACCTGCAAGCGTCCCCAGTATCAGTTCTGCCCCAAAACGACTTACTGGCTTTTCACTTGTAGACGCCGAAGAACCGGTGAGTTGCGACTCCGTACTCTCGGTGATAGCAAGAGCCACCGCGGGGTTTGCTACAGCGCCTTTTACCATGAGAGAGTGTGGTAGCTTTGTTTGCTTATCGGTTGATTTAGCAGCTTCTTTTTGGTACGCTGCGTAGTCTGCCTGCTTTACCTGATCAAGCAGCGATCCGCCGACAACAAGCCCGACAAGAAGGCTCATACCGACGCCGACCGCTTTTGCGCTTGCTGACAATGCCTCGCGTGACAGAACAGCCATCAAGCCGAAGAGGAATACACCCGTTGCGGCAAACTCAACAAAGAAGAGTACCCAATTAAAGCTAAAGAAGTTCGTAAAGTTCATGGCAAATTGCCCGCCGGTCATGAGGTTAACGACCCAGAAGGCAAGTATGGCGCCAACAAGTTGTGCCAGCCAGTACACCAGCCCGGTTGCCCAGTTAATTTTACGAGCGACCCACATTGCAAATGTCACGGCCGGGTTAACATGTGCACCCGACACAGCTCCAAATGCCATCGCAAGAACAACCAACGTTACCCCAACATACCAAATACCAAGTGATGCGGTCGTCAGCGCAACAAGCGTCAGGATCATCGTCCCAAACAACTCTGCCAAAACAACATTTGACAGGTTGGCTGGCAGCAAGCTTTTTTCGCTCACTACAGTTGAACGCGGTGTCACTGCTGGACGTACCGCCTCAGCGGCGACAACAGTTTTGGTTGTTGATTTTTTCGCGGCAGCTTTCGCGGCAGCGGTTCGGCTAGAGGCCGATTTTTTCGAGCTAGAACTGGCTTTTTTGGTAGCCATAATGTTCGCTTCCCTCCTACGGTTAAAACAGTATGATACGATTATTATATACCATGTGACACAAAATACTATAACGAGGAGCAACCATGGGACTTTTTGTACAACAAAACGGACGACGCAGCGAGCTACAGGAGCGTATCGCTGCCGAACTACAGGAAAAAATACGTTCGACGTCAACTTCTGAAGGTACGGCAAGAAGCCACCCACATGACCACGAGGAAAGTGTACTCCTCGAACACCAGCACGAAACGCGTACAGCTGGCATCACTATCACCATCCTTGTTGTCGTGTTGATTGTGGCTGTTGCATTTCTCGCAAACCAAGCCCGCCACTAGGGGAACTGCGTCACTATTCGCCCGGTTTTTCGAGCATCAGCGGCTCTACCGTAGCTGCTTGGTCAGCTATTTTTACAACATCTTTGTCCATCGCAGCCAGACTTTTGTGAGCAGCGTTAAAATGACCCACCGTTGTGCCTAACGTAGCGCCGAGTTTTTGCATATACGTTTCGTGTGCCGCAATATGACGTCCGAGGTCACCGACCCGTTTTTGAATATCTTTGGCTCGTTCTTCGATCTGTAGACTCTTGAGCCCTTGCATAACTGTCTGCAAGTAGGCAAGCAGGGTGGTTGGGCTCACAATGATAACTTTTTTATCTATAAACGCATATTCAAGCAAATCTCTCGCATTTGTCCCGGTGGCGCCGACATTATTCACAAGCAAGTCATAGTATATGGCTTCGCTTGGAATAAACATAAAGGCATAATCAAGTGTCCCTTCTTGCGGTCGGATGTATTTACTGGTCTCATCAATCCGGTTCCTCAGGTCATTTTTGAACACCTTTACAAGACTCTCCCTCCGTGTTTTGTCCGTTTCTTCAACCAGTCGGTTGTAGTTTTCGAGACTGAACTTGCTATCAATCGGTATAAGTCGCTTTTTATCGAGCTTTACCACCGCATCAACCACCTGGCCACCCCGAAATTTGTACTGGGTTTCATACACACCTGGAGGGAGTACGTTAGCTAGTGCGGTTTCAAGATAGTACTCGCCCAGACCACCGCGCTGCTTTGGGTTTGTGAGGACATTTTGCAACGTTTTCAGGTCATCGGCGATATCGACCACTCGCTTATTTGTATCTTTGAGCTCAGTGAGACTCCGGGTGATCTCAGTGATAATTTTATTTGTTTCACTGGACTGTTTTTGTAGTGAGTGCAGCATGAGGCCTTGACTCTTTTCGATCCGTTCACCCACTGTCGTCTGAAGGTTGTCTTTGAGCAAACTAACATTACGGCTCAGTTCGGTGATGTCTTGTTTGAGCAGATCAGCCCCTGACTGGCGTTGAAGTAAATGCATGCGACTCGTAAGCACCGCTATGACAATCACGAGACCAACCACGACTACGACGAACGAAATAAGCAAAACTATTTCCATATGCCCCTAGTATACCGCGAAGTACGGCCGGACAGTAGACACGCAGTTCAGCACTCGTTACTACAGCAGCCCAAGCAACCGAATAACGACCACAACAATGACAATGAGGATACCGCTTATGAGCAGTTTCGATAACGACGCCAACCAGGCAAATAGGGCGTAGGCCAGTGCGAACAGAGCCGTTTCGGCGAGAAACGCGAGCGGCCATGAGAGCGGCTGAATCAACCCGCCTAGCCCCCACAGTGCGACAAATGCCGCAAGTACCACGAGGAGCGGACGGTACACGCCAGCGCGTACCAAAGCAAACACACTTGCGACCCCCACGATAACATGCGCGGTGATCCATGCAATATTCCAGCCATCATTACATATATTTGCCATGTCGGCTGAACGGCAGAACAGGTTATTTATGAAAAGATAGCGAATTCCAAGCGTTAGCAGATAACCAAACAGACCAACGCCGGCGCCAATAAACAACGGCGAAAACAACGCCTGCCTCGTTGACATTTCAGTAATCTCTGGAGAGGTTTGGACAAATTTTACCATATCTACCAGTCATTATCGGTCAGTTGCCATAGTTTGTCAAATATTGCACAGTAGCCAAAATGGTTATGACTTAGTACGAGAGACCCCAGCTCGCACCGGTCGGTATCCGAAATACCATACCGCACCGGCTGCCCCGGCCACAAGCCCTCCTGTGATGTCGAAGGGTGTATGCACCAGCGCAACGACACGGGCAACGCACATGACAAGCGTCAGCAGAAGCATCCCGTAGGCAGATTTCTTGTACGGTGTGAGGAAAAAGACCGCCATGACCACCACCACGGCGAGTAAGGCATGGTCAGATGGAAACCCAGGGTTATCTATATAAGCCGCCCCGGCCACAGCGCCCTGCTCGACAAACGGCCGAGCGTGTTGCACCGGCAGTAAACTCAGGAGTTTTCCAATGAGCAGTGACGTCAACCCCGCCATAATGGCGTATGGAAGAACGACCGCTAGCTTTGGACGAGTTCGCCATAGCCACACGGCCCCCGCTACCGCCCCCCATACAAGTACCGCAACGAGCCCCGCATCAGCGAACAATTTGACGAACATTATTGGCAATACCTTTCGGCGGTCTTTTCCCAGTCAACCACCTCCCACCACGCCTGGACATAGTCAGCCCGGCTGTAGGTGTAGTCGAGATAGTACGCGTGCTCCCAGACATCTAACCCAAGGATTGGTGCCGCCTTGCCGGTCATGATGGGATTGTCTTGATTGGCAGTCGTTGCAATACTCATATCGGGCATGAGCCACACCCAGCCGCTTCCGAAAACACCGAGTGCTTTTGCAGAAAATTCATCGACGAACCCCTGATACGATCCGTATGCTTCCTCAAGTTTTTGCATCAATTCGCCGCTAGGCGTTTGCCCAGTTTTAGGACTTAAGCATTCCCAAAATAACGTATGATTGTAGTGCCCGCCACCGTGGTTTCGTACTGCCGCTCGTACCGCTTCCGGCGCATTATCAAGGGTTGTAATAAGTTCACTTACCGATTTTCCCTGGAGTTCTGGTGCTTGGTCCACCGCCGCATTGAGCTTATCAATATATGTCTGATGATGCTTACTGTAGTGCAACTCCATAATCCGTCCGGAGATGTATCTGCCAAATGCATCGTAAGCATAATCAAGTGTTGGAAGTGTAAACGCCATAATCCCTCCTCGCTCAGGTTGGTCCTTACTATTATACCGCTTTTGGAAAAGGTGCTACACTCATAATACATAAACTTCGGAGGATGCGAAAACGATGAATCTGCAATCAATTTTACGTGCCGTCACAAAAGACCAAACCCTCAACAATATTGCACAGTCAACCGGGCAGTCACCCGATACTGTTCAAGAAATTATCAAAACCGGCCTCCCGCTCATCGTCGGACAAATGGCACAAAACACCTCAACCAAGTCAGGGGAACAATCCCTCAATAAAGCGCTCGATCAGCATAGCGACAGCTCGGTGCTCGATACGCTTGGCGGCCTCTTTGGTAGCAGCGACAGTAACAACGACGGCCTGAGCATCCTTGGTCATATTTTTGGCAACAACAACGAAAAAGCCGCCTCAAATATCTCGAGGAAGACTGGAGTTGACGCTGCGACGGTTATGAACGTTCTGAGCTTCATTGCGCCGCTCGTCATGGCGTACATGGCGCAGAAGAAAACGAGTGGCGGCATCAAAGACACTGTCCAGGGCGCGAAAGATGACAACGGCAATCCGCTCATCGACATCGTTGGATCGGTGCTCGACGGTAGCTCTGGTAAGAACAGTGGTGGAATCTTGGGCACTATTCTTGGCGGCCTTTTCGGCGGGAACTCAAGCAAAAAGGGTACTGGCAGTACCAACGGTGGACTACTTGAAAGTATCCTCGGTTCGCTATTTAAGAAAAAGTAACTACGCTTTTGTTTGCTCAATATCTGCTTGAAGCGAGATTTTTTCAACTGGCATATCGCCTGTCGCCTCAAAACGATACACGAGCACCTGCCCAAACTTCATCTCAACATCGGCTATGCCTTCATCCGACACATTGTCGAGATATTTCATAAGGGCGCGAATGCTATTGCCGTGCGCCACCATCAAAATGTTTTCGCCGGCCTGAAGTTTTGGCAATATCTCATGCTTGAAATACGGCAAAACCCGTTCATACACCTGCTTTAAGTTCTCACCGCCCTCAACCGGAAAATCCCACCCGCGGCGGAGTCCGCTGAACGTCGCTTCGTCGACACTCTGCTGTACGTCCCATTTATTCATACCGGTGTACATCCCATAATCCCGCTCGTTGAGTTCTTGTGCGGCCACCTTGGGCAGGTCGTTCACTTCTGGTTTTCCCATACCTTGTATAATGCCCTGCAACGTCTCTTCAGTTCGCTTTAGCACAGATGTGTACACTTCGTCAAACGTCACATGTGGGATAATCCTGCCTATTTCTTCGGCATCTTTGACCCCTTTTTCGGTGAGGCTGACGTCGGTCAAGCCAGTCCACTTCCCGAGTACATTCCATTCGCTCTCGCCATGACGAGAAATTACTAAAAGTCCTTTGGTGCTTTGTGGTTCTATCATGAAACCAGTATAGCAACTATTTGGTTATACTACTGTCTTCCGATACCATGCGGTATGACAGCTGGTAGTGTTACAGCTATGACAAATATACATAGGACAATCACGAAAAATACGGTATACTTCACAACTATCTTCCGGTTACCTGACCAGCCAAGAATACCCCCTGGGCTAACGGGTTCGAGAGAAAGCGCTGTTTTCACGCGCTCGATAAAGTCTTTTCTCAACCATTCTCCCCGTTTAGTTGCTATGTTCTCGTACCGAATTTCCGCCCCAAAGTTGCTTCTGCCCGAACCAGGCCTCAACCTACCGAAAACCGGATCGATATCGGATTTGCCAAGAGTAAAGCGCCATAATCCGGCAGGAGTAGTAACGCGCACGAAGTTTGGGGACCAAGTTTCAATCTTTGTTATTTCAGATCGGTCGATATGAATCGTGACGGTATCGTTTCGGAGTAAGAACTTTTTTCTAAAACCCGTAAAAACAATCCCGCTATTCTGCACCTCTAACTGACCGAAAAATAGTTTACGGGTTACTGCATGTTTGCATATTGCTTGCACGTATCCATAGTAGCGCGATATACCGCATCCAACAATGATTTTCATGTCGCCCCCGAAACGATATACTATATGTATGATCTACACTATCCAATCAATCACAGCCAGACAAATACTAGACAGCCGGGGTAATCCAACGGTCGAAGCCGACGTTGTCCTTGACGGTGGCGCCCTAGGCCGCGCAGCCGTACCAAGCGGCGCCAGCACCGGTTCCGGTGAAGCCCTTGAGCTCCGCGACGGCGACAACGCGTATGGCGGCAAAGCCGTTACAAAAGCTGTCTCAAATGTCAACAGCATCATCGCTCCAGCCCTGATCGGCAAAGATGCTTCAGACCAAAAAGCTCTCGACCAACACATGTTCGAGCTTGACGGCACGGAAAACAAATCTCACCTCGGTGCTAATGCCATCTTGTCAGTGAGCCTCGCCGCCGCCAAAGCAGTTGCAAACGCTAAAAATGTCCCGCTATGGAAATACGTGACAGAACTTACCGGTACGCAGTCGCCAAACCTACCGCTGCCCATGATGAACATCGAAAATGGCGGTGCGCACGCCTCATTTGCCACTGATATACAGGAATACATGATCATCTGCAAAGGCGCATCCACCTTTGACCGAGCCATCCAGATGGGCGCCGAAGTGTTCCATGCCCTCGCAAAGGTCCTCAAAGAGCGTGACTACCCAACCACCGTTGGCGACGAAGGTGGTTTTGCGCCAAAAGTCCATAACGGCAACCGCGAGCCGCTCGAAATGATCTCGCTGGCCGTTGCCAATGCCGGTTACACACTTGGCTCAGACATCGTGTTTGCCCTCGACGTAGCGGCCAGTGAATTTTATAAAGATGGCGCCTACGAGCTTAAACGCGAAGGCCAGCAGTTGACGAGCGAACAAATGGTCACCTGGCTTGCCAGCCTGACAGACGAATTCCCTATCGTGAGCATCGAAGACGGCCTGGCTGAAGGCGACTGGGAAGGTTGGGGTCTCCTCTACAAAACCCTCGGCAGCAAGGTTCAACTCGTGGGTGATGACTTACTCGTGACGAACACGAAGCTGTTGCAGCGCGCGATCAACGAAGACGCGGCTAACGCCATCCTCATCAAACCAAATCAGATCGGTTCACTCACCGAAACCATCGACGCCGTTCACATGGCGCAGCGTGCGGGTTGGAACACGGTCATGAGCCATCGCTCAGGAGAAACCGAAGATACGACCATCGCTCACCTTGCCGTTGGGCTAGCCTGTGGGCAAATTAAAACCGGCTCGCTCTCACGCACTGACCGCGTGGCAAAATACAATGAACTCATGCGCATCGCCGAGTTCGACCCGACACTACGGCTCGCAACACCATTCTAGGCAATCACCCTCACACAGCTCCAAGTTGTCAGAATGAACTATTCAAGCGCCCCTGAAACCGTTAATGCCCGCTACTTCAAAGAGATAACGGGCATAACAAGACCTGTGCTGCGGTGGCGCGAAAAAGCTTAGCGAAATAGTTTTTTGGTGTTTTTGTTTTTTCGTTATGCTTCGAAAGTTACTGTACACCCATTTTCATCTAAGCACAAGCGTTTTGTCACAAAATACAACAATTTGCTATACTACTCCCTATGAACCACATCTTCCCCAAACCCGTCGCCCCTCCAAAGCTCGTTAAATCATATGGTGTCGCGCTCGGGCGTGTTTTCGCATGCATCAGTGCTCTGTTTGCTGTGATACATCTGTTTCGTATCGACATGCTGCTCGCTACCATCCAGGACATACTGCCAAACGCGTCACACCTTGCGCTCATCGCCGTGTTATGGATTGTTATAACAGAGGTATTTGGCATTCCCTTTTTGCTGCGTATGCGACTAAGCCGACTCGCCCACATGCTCAGTGGTTTTGTCGCCCTTGTAGCCCCGCTCGCATGGTTGCTACTCAGTATCTGGGCATACGGGCTACCGCAACCCACCGGACAGCTCGGCAGTCTTGTCCCGACTTATGGTTCTGTCTGGCTTGTAGTCATAAACGGGATATGGCTTGGGGGTGTATTTTTCACCCTCTGGACGCTCGGGTACAACAACCTAAAGACAAAGGATTTATTGAAGCAATAGCCCTCTCTCTGTTATAATATTGGACGCTATCGAAAAGTGGTCAAACACTACCGTCGTTGCGAGCTGTCAAAGGTGAGCTGAATTCTACCAGACTCACTACTGCGCTATAATAGTTTAGTTCACATCAATGGGGATTGGCCAAGTGGTAAGGCAACGGGTTCTGGTCCCGTGATCGGGGTGAGATCCGCCTGTGGCGGATCGCAAGGGAGCCCACTCTTGCAAACTGGTTTGCAAAGACGTGGCGACGGGCTCGCCGAAGGTGAGTCGAATCCGATTCGAACCCCAAGTACGTTATAATAATTTGAAGCCAATGGGGATTGGCCAAGTGGTAAGGCAACGGGTTCTGGTCCCGTGATCGGGGGTTCGAATCCCTCATCCCCAGCCAAATTTGTTCTAAAGGTTTTACATCTGTTATTTTAGTTTGATTTTCGTACTTATCTTGTAATATCTTATTCATATTGCAATTCCTTATCTGTTAAATTAGTTCGAATCCTATTCGCCCTCGACTTCACTAGGCGCTCAACTGCTATTAATGTCTTTTAATCCCCCTACTGCTACAATTGATATATGACTTCAGTTGATCCAGTTTTGACACACACGCTTGAAAACTTAATGCAATTCTCGCCAAGAGCAGTATTCGTGTACGGCTCCCGTGGTCGCGGAGATTTTAACCCAGAGAGTGATTATGAAGTGGGGGTTGTTTTTGACTCTGATCATTACACTGAACGTAAGACAATCCATGAAGCCATTGATAATCCTTCAGTCAAAGTCTACCCACACCGATGGGAAGATCTTACGAGTGGAAATCTCAATATTTTGTTTCAAAAAAGCCTGTACCTTAGAGAATTAAAGCTCGGGGCAAAATTGCTATATGGAGAGGACGTTCTAGCCGCGATTCCTGACATCCCAATTACGTTACTGGACTTATTGCAGCGAACTCGATTTGATTTAGGACTCGCCCTTGCCTCGTTACTTTCATTTCGAGCCGGTGATACCGCAACTAGCATGGAAGAATTTTCAAAATCATGTCTATTTGGGTTACGTTCACTGATAATTTTCGAATTAAAGAAGTTCCCAGTCGGATATGAAGAAATATATGAGCTATCCAAAACCTTAGAGATAGATAATGATCTTCGACTCGTAATAGAGTCAGCTATTGGATATAGACGAGACGGCACAGTTCCAGATATTGATATGATATACGATAATATTTCTTTACTCGATAGCTTCATCGAGCCCAAGTTGCTTAAAAGCTTTAATACCAATGGAAACATCGAGTTGCTATAAGAACTACTGATATTTTCAAAGTAAGTTATATTCCCATCCCGCATCCTCAGCCAAATTAGAGAAAAACTCCGAGAGGTCGCCCGAATGGGCGGCTTTTTGGTTGGCGGCGCGCAGCGCCGACCAAGCGGTTTCAGGGGGTGATTTGATTTTACCGTCGCTGCAAGCGAC
>JBDHUL010000016.1:0-17568 GCA_039812985.1 Saccharimonadaceae bacterium (SeqCode) | reverse complement strand
CAATGTTCGAGCTCTTGACTTCGAGTGTACTCGTTCCGGATACGATGCCGGTTAGAGCACTGGTGCTCGATTGTCTATTTGTCCAGATGCGGTGCATCTGTCCGGGCTGAGCTATGGACCCGTATACCGTCATTGCAATGTTCGAGCTCTTGACTTCGAGTGTACTCGTTCCGGATACGATGCCGGTTAGAGCACTGGTGCTCGATTGTCTATTTGTCCAGATGCGGTGCATCTGTCCGGGCTGAGCTATGGACCCCCGTGTAGGGCACAGGAAATTTTACCAAAATACCTCTGTTTTGGCAAGCTGCGCGCGGTATAATGAAGAAATATGTGGTTGTTAACGTGGCGTTACAGGCGGTTTCATGTTTCGTATGTTCTGGCATGGTGTGCGGTCGGCGTACTGGCCGGTGTGTTTGCTGGTCAGTATATAACACCGCAGAATATCTGGTCTGCCGTAAGTCTAGGGGTGCTGATGCTGGGGGTGTCGTTGCGTTCGGGACGGTGGTTTGCCTGCGTGCTTGCTCTTGTCGCCGGGTTAGTTGTCGGGATGATTCGGGGCGGCGACTATGCGCAGCAGCTCCGTCATACGTCCGAACTGGCAGGGAAACAATTGACACTTGTCGCAGCGACAACAAGCGATCCGGTACTTATGAACGGGTCGGATACATGGCAAGTACAGTTGGGATCACTCCGGGTCGGGACAGTTCATTATGAAGGCGAGGCCTATGCGACGGTGGTGAGCGATAACGCCTTAAAGCGCGGCGATGAGTTGACGCTTGTCGGTAAGGCCCAGACTGGGTTTGGTAACTTTCGACTGTCGATTTTCAGGGCGCATGTGCGGCACGTGATACGGTCGCCGGATGTATTTCTTCAGGCCCGCGACGTGTTTGCGGCCGGAACACGCCGCGTTATGCCCGAGCCAGAAGCAAGTCTGGGACTGGGGTTTTTGGTCGGAGAAAAGTCAGCTCTGCCGAGCGATCTTACTGAGCAGCTGAAAATTGTCGGGTTAACGCATATTATCGTGGCGAGTGGTTATAATCTAACAATATTTGTCCGGTTTGCCCGTCGTTTACTGGCGCGGCGGTCGCGGTACCTTGCCCTTGCAGGGTCATTGCTTCTTGTCGCGGGGTATATCCTCGTTTCAGGGTTTAGCCCGAGCATGAACCGGGCCGCCGTTGTAACCTTTTTGTCGCTTCTCGCGTGGTACTATGGTCGGACATTTCACCCAGTGCAGCTTATTTTGTATGTTGCGAGTGTGAGTGCGCTCGTGTATCCGACCTATGTATGGACTGACCTTGGCTGGCTTCTTAGCTTTCTGGCGTTTGGAGGGGTTCTTGTCGTCGCACCGATTGTGACTCGGCTCTTGTATCGAAAAGACCGGGAGCCGGGTGCGCTGGCACGTCTGGTTATCGAAACCACTGCGGCTGAAGCGATGACACTGCCGGTTATTGCTCTGGCATTTGGCTATATACCAGTACTCGCACTTGTCGCAAATGTGGCTGTTGCATCAATTATACCGTTTGCTATGTTCTTTACGTTTGTTGCAGGTGTGGTTGGCCTTATGGTGCCGGTATTGTCGGTACTTGCGCTCCCAGCGGGTATACTGACAGCGGCGGTCGTGGCAGTTGCGGAAACTCTGTCTCGGCCTGACTGGGCGCGTTTGCCTGTTACGCTGACGATGACTGGTGTACTGATCTGGTACGGACTGCTCGGTATTGTTCTCGTTTTCGTTTGGAAACGCCGCCGGGTTAACTTGCGCGCTTCAAGCGTGGTAGAATAAGAGTAAGAAAAGGTTGAGTAACAAGAGGTTTCTATATGTCCGGACACAGCAAATGGTCAACTATTAAACGTGAAAAAGGGGCGAAAGACGCCAAACGAGGGGCGGTATTTACCAAAATAGGCAATCAGATTGCCATAGCGGCGAGGAGCGGTACTGATCCGATGATGAATCCCGGTCTCGCGCTTGCTATCGACAAGGCTAAAGCCGCTAATATGCCCATGGCAAATATCCAACGAGCGATTGACCGTGTGGCTGACAAAAATGCAGCTGCTCTCGAGGAGATAACCTATGAAGCTTACGGACCCGGAGGGATTGCCCTGCTCATCGAAGTTGCTACCGACAACAAGAATCGTACCTTCCCTGAAGTGAGGACGGCGGTGACTAAACATGGTGGTTCGATGGCCGATGCAGGGAGCGTGGCGTTTCAGTTCGCACGTAAAGGCGAAGTGATTGTTGCTGAAACAGGCGATGAAGCTTTCCTTGCTGCGCTTGATGCTGGGGCAGAAGACGCCCGCGACGAAGATGGAGAATTGGTCGTGTATACCGATGCGAAAGAGCTCCACACAGTTATTGAGCGTCTGAAAGCAAGTGGGCTAACCATCAAAGAAGCGAAGCTAAGCTATGTTCCGTCGGTCGAAGTCCCGGTAATCGACCAGGAAACAGCCGATAAGATTATCAGGCTGTTTGACGCAATTGATGACCAAGATGACGTCGTGGACGTACACTCAAATGCTGACTTACAGGTGTAAGTTGTCGAAACTACACCACTTTTAGGGTGACAAGGTATCAGTCCCAAGGGTATTATATAGGGCAGTATGAAACGCAAGAACCTAGTCCTTGCGGTGGGATTGATATGTGCGGCGTGTACTCAGTCGTTTACTGCGTCTGTTGGGGCGATCGTAACGACTGAGACACATTTTGCGCCTGAAACCAGACTAATAATCAGCGCTTATGGCTGGGAATATGTGCCACCCACAAAGGATGCGACGGGGAAGGTCGTTACTCCAGAAGAACGCTGGCTGACGTATCTACAGTTATTCAACGCGTCGGACACGCCGGTCTGGACGAGCGATATAACGCTGCGAGTCGAGTCGCTTGACTTAGAGAGTATGCCGTCCTGTACCATTCTTCTAAGCTGTCGAACAGTTTTGTTGTCGGACGTGGTGGGTGAAGCATATATCGCGCCCGGAAAACACCTACTCGTTGCTGAGCAAGGGGCGGTTGAGGGAGCGCGTTTTTTTATGCCGGCATTTCGTTTGCCAGCGTACCAAAAGTCAACGGTGCCATGGTTTCGCATGATGGTGCAGAAAGCCGGCCAGCGCGACGTTGAAGTGGTTGCGAAACTCGATAGTCGTACCGACGTGGCGAACGAATACAGCGATTGGCTGCGCAATGAAAATAGCTCAGGGACAGGATACTATGAAAGTTTTACGGCGTTTAGTCGGGCGCCCGGAAGGTTGTTTGACGATCCACTGTACACTCCGCCGAAGTCTGCGCCACTCACTGTCGTTGAGGTGTATCCGTATAGTCTCGAGGATGAAGAGTGTGTGCCAGGAAATACGGTGGTGCAGTGCACTGACTACATAAAGATACACGTGGACAAATATGCAGATGTAGAAAACTACGTGTTGCGCACGAGTAGCAACTCATCTCAACGTTCAAGTACAAATACATTTTGGCTCGGGCACTATACACCTTCGGACGATGGGTACATCACGGTATTCCAAACCGACGACGGCAGTTCATTTACGCTCAGTAATGACGGCGGATACGTATGGTTCGAAGATATATACGGCCTCGTGCGGTATGATACCACAGTTCGTTATCCGTCGGCTGGTACGCAGCAGCATGGCTGGTCGTGGATGCAGCACAACGATCGTTGGGATTGGAGTACAACCCCCTCTCCTTCTGGGGAAAATGTCTTTGTCCCTTACATACCAGACGTGAAGACCACCGAATGCCCTGAAGGAAAGTATCTCAATCCAGACACAAACCGCTGTCGAACAGTGGAAGAAGCGGTCAACGCGCTGGCGGCATGCGCCGAAGGCCAAGAACGAAATCCGTTGACGAACCGTTGTCGCTCAAAAGTATCGGTTGTAGCAGCGGCTATAGCTCCCTGTGGTGAAGGTCAAGAACGCAATCCATTGACGCATCGGTGCCGCAGTATTGCCAGTGCAGTTGCCGAGCTGCTGCCGTGTGATGAAGGCTATGAACGCAATCCTGCGACGAAGCGTTGTCGAAAGGTGCTTGGTGCATCAACAAATCCGTCCGCCGCTCAGTCCCAAAAGGTCGAGTCGGCCAAGATGAACGACACAAACCTATGGCTATGGGCACTTGCTGCTGTTGGTGCGACGGGCGCAGTGGGCGTTGGGGTGTATGAATGGCGCCATGAAATCCTGGGAGCGGGGAGGAAGTTTGCTGGACGTTTCATAAAGAAGTAAACTAAGCGGTATGAGGATTATTGGCATTGACCCCGGTACAGGCATTCTTGGGTTTGGGGTGATTGAGGTACGGCGAGGGGGTATCACTTTAGTTGATGCTGGTGTTATTACGACCCCGGCCCATACTCCGCTTGAGGAAAGACTCGAAGAAATATTTGATAGTCTGACGGGGATTATTCATGATACGCAGCCCCAGGTGATGTCAATAGAGAAGCTGTTTTTTGCACGCAATGTGACGACTGCTATGAGCGTGTCGCATGCCAGGGGTGTCGTGATGCTGGCTGGTAAAAAAGCTGGACTTCGCCTTGCCGAATACACACCATTACAGATAAAACAGACACTGACAGGCTACGGACGGGCCGACAAAAAACAAATGCAGGAAATGGTTCGCTTGCAGCTGAAGCTAGCAACATCGCCGCAACCCGATGACGCCGCCGATGCCCTCGCTGCTGCGATTACCCACTACCTGATGTCTCGTTCATGACTCTCGCGTGGCTTCGGGTGGCTGAAAGTATGAGATAATAGAGACATGATTGCGCATGTTGCTGGAAGGGTTGTCGAAAAGTTTGCCGGAGCGGTTATCGTCGATGTTCACGGTGTAGGGTATGAAGTACAGGTTGCGTCGGGAGATTTTGAAGATATCTCCATCGAGAAGGATGTAAAACTCAACACATATCACCACGTGTCAGAAAATGCAGAAAACCTTTATGGATTTTCGTTGCTTGCTGCAAAAAAACTGTTTGAGCTATTCATCACTGTGCAAGGTGTGGGGCCGAAAGCTGCCCTAGCGATTTTAAGCCTTGGCACCGCTGAACATGTGCGTAATGCGGTAGCGAACGGCGATGTATCGTATGTTACTCAGGCAAACGGCGTTGGCAAAAAGACGGCGGAACGAGTGATTGTCGATTTGCATGACAAAGTTGGGTTGCCAACAAAGTATAATACCCCAGTTCAAACAGAGCTGAATACGTCGGATGAAGCAGTTGAGGCGCTCATAGCACTGGGCTACACGCTTGCCGATGCAACAAAAGCGCTTGAAGGAATCGACGCTTCTCTGCCGACAGCAAAACGGATAACGGAAGCGTTAAAAAAATGAGCAGCACACATCCACCGATTCAAGTTGTTGATATTGATGACAATCCACTACGGGGTGCAACAATGGATGAAGCGCAAATACAGGGGTTGTGGCATCGGGTGACGGGCGTGATGGTCTATGATGTATCGAACGAGCAGTACTTGCTCCAGAAAGTGGCGCCTAATCCATACTACAGTGGAGGGAAATGGAGTCTTTCAGCCGCAGGTCATGTCGACGAGGGCGAGACATATATTGAAGCGGCAGCACGAGAGCTCCAAGAAGAAATGGGTATTTCCGGGCTCTTGCTTGATGAACATGACTATTATACGAAAGAAGCCTCCTCCTTTTCAGTTGGACACGAGAGGACATATCGACAATTTTGTAAAGTTTTTACGGCTATCGCAGATATGGAAGTGCTCCTCGTCTCTCCTGAACGCTCAGAGGTTGACGACGTAATGTGGATTAGAAAAGATGAACTATACACCCTTGCGACACACAACAGTGAACAAATGACGTCGAGCTTGCTTCGGTTCGTGAAAGGATTGCAGCATGGCGATTGAGCGTATAGTGAACACGACAACACAAGATGATGACAGCGAAGAACGAGTCATTGAAGTGACGTTACGGCCGCAGACATTTAACGAGTACGTTGGCCAGGAACGGTTGAAGAAGAACCTAAAACTAGCCATAGAAGCGGCCAAAAAGCGTGGTGAACCGATGGACCACGTACTCCTCTATGGGCCACCGGGTCTCGGCAAGACGACCATGGCGACGGTGATTGCGAACGAAATGGGGGCGGGTCTGCGGGTAACCGCCGGGCCGGCCATAGAGCGGGCTGGTGATCTTGCGAGCATCCTGACAAACCTTCAGGACGGCGATATATTGTTTATTGACGAGATTCATCGTCTGAGCCGTGCGGTGGAAGAAGTGTTGTATAGCGCCATGGAGGACTTTAAACTCGACATTGTTATCGGGAAGGGACCGGCGGCGAGGAGTGTGCGGCTTGACTTACCAAAATTTACCGTCATTGGAGCAACGACACGCACAGGGAGTTTGGCCGCACCTCTGCGTGATCGGTTCGGACACATATACAGACTGGAGTTTTATACAGCAGACGAGATTGCCCACATTATTACGCGTTCGGCGCACATACTATCGACAAAAATACAACCAGCATCAGCGGCAATACTGTCAACGCGTGCCCGTTTGACGCCGCGCATTGCAAACCGTTTGCTTAAACGCGTGCGTGACTACGCCGATGTTAACGGTGATGGCATTGTTGACGAAACAGTCACTCAGCGCGCACTCGAAATGATGGAAATCGATGTGCTCGGACTGGATCCGGCCGATCGGCTACTGCTTTCGAGTGTTCTTCAAAATTATGGCGACCGTCCGGTAGGACTGAGTACCATTGCTGCTCTGACTGGCGATGAAGCAACCACTATCGAAGACTTTTATGAACCGTATTTGTTGCAAATAGGATTTATCGAGCGGACTCCTCGCGGTCGTCGGGTAACAGACAAAGCAAAGCGGCATCTGGAAAACAGCTGAGTGGTATAATAAGGCTATGAACCCCGTGGGAGAGCAAGATTACGCCAAACCAGTCGCCTACGATGAGCAGGGGCGACCGCTTTATGCGCACCCGCCGCAGTACGACAATGCGGCGGCTCGGGTGGACGGAACACCTATGGATGCGAGTGGGGCGCCACAGGTTGTATATATGACGCGGGCAATCGACCCGCATCAGCAGCCAATATCGCCAGAAGTGCGTCAGAAACACGACGAATCGGCCCGGCAATATCCCCACCTCAATCTCAGCGATGGTGAGTATGTGATTAGTGCGGTACGGCGCCACCCTATTGGAGTGATTTCTATCTGGCTAGTCGTTAGCCTTGCGATACTTATCGTTATGGCTATACCAGCGATTATCGTAGCGACAAATGCCTTGCCGTTTAACCTGTCACCTGGGGCGATACTCAGTGGCGCCACGGTGTTGATTCTCGCTGCGGTGTTGGTGGTTCTGAGCGGCGTTGTTGCGACGATGGTGTATAACGCTAACCGTTTTTACCTGACAAATGAAAGCGTTACCCAGTATATCCAGACAGGGCTTTTTTCAAAGAAAAATCAGACAATCAGCCTCGGTAACATTGAAGACGCAAGTTACAGCCAGAAAGGGATTATCCAAACAATTTTTAACTATGGATCACTTCGTCTTTCGACCGAAGGTGAGGAAACGACGTATCGATTTGCTTTTGTGGCCGATCCCCAGAAACAAACACAACTACTCAACGATGCAGTCGAGGCGTTTAAAAACTTTCGTCCTCTCAGCGAACAATAACGAGCGGCCGTTGCCGAGGGAGAATTAGTGGAGGCTATTTTTTGTGAACTCTGGTTCGCGTTCGAGGGTTGCGCGTAGGACGTAGTGGGCGCATATACCGGCATTGCAACTACTTGGTTCGTAGTGGTACTGCGAGCCGGTTGTGTTGATGAGCGTTCCGCTCGTGTCCTTTAGTAGTTCGGCGTCCATGGCCTTTAGTTGTAAAGCGTCAAGTTTCTCAGGATATCCTTTGAGTGAAGGGTAGACAACTTCCTCGAGGTTGTAGTATATGGC
Source organism: Saccharimonadaceae bacterium (SeqCode) (assembly GCA_039812985.1). GTDB lineage: Bacteria > Patescibacteriota > Saccharimonadia > Saccharimonadales > Saccharimonadaceae > JAPUDS01. The sequence goes on along the minus strand of JBDHUL010000016.1, from coordinate 9,661 downwards.
ATTCATGGCGGTTTTTCGGAACGTATCACGGTGGGTTGCTTCGAGGTCGTTTTTTTGCATGATAAACACTACGCCCGCGGTGATAAGCAAGGCAATAGCAACAATCAGTTCAAGTGCCGTGAACCCACGTTGTTGTTTCATGCTACCCAGTATAGCATCAGTGTATGACTAGGAGTATAATAATGACGTAGCCTTGGGAGGGGTTGGAGTTCGCACACTCTATCACTTGAGAGTGGTGAACGAATAACGGCAGCAGTATCAGTAAAAACTTGCGGTGATGTTTTGTTGACCGTAGAAAATAGAGGAGGGCGTATGGCTGGAAAAGCAAAAAAGGCTGATGTTATGGTCGAAAAAACGATTGACGAGGGCAAGCTAAAGGCCCTTGGTTTGGCGATGGATCAGATAACAAAACAGTTTGGTGACGGGTCGATTATGAAGCTTGGTGAAGCGCAGAAGGTTGACGTTGCACTCATACCATCGGGAGCACTGAGCCTTGATCTAGCGCTCGGTGGTGGCTATCCCAAAGGGCGCGTTATCGAAATATACGGGCCAGAGAGTTCGGGCAAAACGACGCTCACACTCCACGCGATTGCCGAAGTGCAAAAGTCAGGGGGTACAGCCGCTTTTATTGACGCGGAGCATGCTCTTGATCCCTCATATGCGAAAAAACTCGGTGTCGATACGACCAATCTTCTTGTGTCTCAGCCGGACAACGGTGAACAGGCGCTTGAGATTTGCGAAACACTTGTGCGTTCGAACGCAGTAGATCTTATTGTGGTTGACTCGGTGGCGGCGTTGGTGCCACAGGCAGAAATTGAAGGAGACATGGGCGATAGTCACATGGGTCTTCAAGCTCGGCTCATGAGCCAAGCGCTGCGCAAGCTGACGGGCATTATTAACAAGAGTAAGGCAACAGTCATCTTCATTAACCAGATTCGTATGAAGATTGGCGTGATGTTCGGCAACCCCGAAACAACGACCGGTGGCAACGCACTGAAGTTTTATGCATCGCAGCGAATTGATATTCGCCGTATTGGGCAGATAAAGGTTGGCGAAGATATTATCGGAAACCGAACCAAGGTCAAGGTGGTGAAAAATAAAATTGCACCGCCGTTTCGTTCAGCCGAATTCGATATTATGTACAACGAAGGCATCTCGCGCACAGGAGATGTGCTTGACCTTGCGGTACAGCACGGTGTAGTGGGGAAGAGCGGTGCCTGGTTTGACTACAAAGACGGCAAGATCGGTCAGGGCCGCGAGGCTACTAAACAATATTTAAAAGACAATCCAAAAGTGCTCGAAGAGATAGAAAAAGCAACAAGGCAGAAAGTTGTTGCTGACGAAGAAGCCTAGGAATAGTTGAGGTGAAGGTTACACGCATCACCTCTCAGCAGAAGTCACCGAATCGTGTCAATGTATTTATCGATGGTGCGTACCGGTTTTCACTTGATATTTTTCAAGTAAGCGACCTTGGGATTTGTGTTGGGAAAGCGTATACCGAAGAGGAGCTTGTTCAACTGGAAGAAGAAAGTACCTTTGGCAAGCTGTATGCTCGGGCGCTCGAGTATACAATGATCCGACCGCATAGCGCGAAGGAAATAAAAGACTATTTGTGGAGAAAAACCTTAAACAAGCGACTTCGCAATAAAACGACAGGGGAGCTTTATGAAAAAAAAGGTGTTTCGAAAAAAGTCACTGAACGAGTGTTCGACAGGCTACTTGAAAAAAAGCACATCGACGACACGGCATTTGCGCGTTGGTGGGTAGAAAATCGTTCGCAGCGGAAAGGGACGAGTTTTCGAAAACTGGAGTTAGAGCTTCGCTCAAAAGGCGTGAGTTCAGAAGATGTAAAAAATGCGCTCTCTGTCACTGAGCGAGACGAGAAGGCCGAGCTTGTGAAAATGATTGAAAAAAAATCAAGGAAGTACGATAATGAGCAAAAGCTCATAGCCTATCTAGTGCGACAGGGGTTTTCATATGATGTTGTTCGTGATGCGCTATCCGAATCGGTCATCGACGAGTGACCTCGCTTGCTTCGGGTTGCTGGGTGGCGGTTCCGCGAAAGGGGTTTGTAAGCATTCGCGTGGCGTTTTGAAGCGGCTCGGACTCTTTAATGCCTGTGCTTTTCACGGTCAAGACGTTATTATCGACAGAGACAACCTGAGTACGACGAATACTGAGCGTACTCACCGATAAACTCTTAAGAAATGATGGCCTGACATATATCTGTTGTATGGTGAAGGTGTTAAGCTCAATCGCGTAGCTTTCGACATGCCCGAGCTTGTGTCCGAGCTCATCCTCAACTCGCAGATTATTAAGCTCAAAGCCAAAGTCAATAACCTTTTGTAGGCGGACGAGCCCCTCAAGGCTCATCAACTGGTCGCTACTATCGATGATGATGCCGAGATCGCTTATCTCGCGTATATCTTCGGGGTGCAGTACCGATGCCGTATGGTCGAGCAGTTTGCCATTGACGCGAAATGCTGCGATAAGCAGCTGTCTGGGGTCAACAATGGCTTTGTCAATACGGGCGAGTTCTGCTCCTGTTTGGAGGCTAAGAACAGGCGCGTGCAGGAGTCGAGAGATGGGTACAAGCATACATTGTTTAGTATACGCCCTCCGAGAAGGGATTGATACGACCTCCAGGGATAGTGCTATTGGGTGCAGTGGCGCTGTTGAGAGATTCGATTTTTAGAATAATTTTTTTATCAAAGGTGATGGTATAGTCACCGGCACTTGATGTGGTTGGTGTCGATGAAGGCGTGTTTGTTAGCTGCATAATCTGTGTCACGCTATAAACAACCATAGTGATACTAAGAAGCATAATGATGACGTATATAAAGCCAAGATGCGGCGCGATTTGAGTGCCAAGGGAGCGCAACGAAGACATGATTTCTTCGAATGACTGTTGAAGTGTCACGGATTGTTTTTTCTTTGAGTCGTCCATTATTTTACGTATACCTGTATTCCTATGAGTGTACTGCTGATCATATTTACGTCTTTTGCGTCTGGCGCGATGGCAATGTCGGTAATCTGCATTTGCATGAGATTTTGTTCTATGTACTTTAAAAACTGTAAGTAGTTTTTGTATGGTATTGGATTTGCCAGTGTGATATTGGCGGTGAATGATTTTAGACCAGTGGCTTTATCGACTGTTGCACTTGCAATATCTTGAGGGAAATCAAAGCCGGTGATAGTTACCCTTGCCGCATTTGCGTAACGAGTGAGGTCCGCGACAATCTGGTTTTGATACTGGTACAGCGTGGTTTGCGCGACAAGCTGAGCAGCCTTGTATATGTCAGTTGTGTGATTTTCCATGTATATTTTAAGTGCTTGTGCACGACCGAGGTTTGTTTTGCTTGACTCTGCGACACGCGAAGCGTCCGAGACGGCAGCCATTTTTTCAGCCAATAGTCCGTTGAGATACCAAACGCCAATTCCGCCAATGGTTATCGCTAGACACATGACACCGATGAGTATCCAGCGAAGTTGCGTGGCCGACAGAGAAGATGATTTCCCTTGTTTGTCGCTCATTACTTGGCTCCCGGCGGGGCAATTACCACGCTAAATGTCGTGACATAAGGATAGTCCCTCGCTTTGTTGTCGTCCGATCCTTCAGGGGAGCGAGTGCTTGAGGTGATACGAACTGAAGAAAATAAACGAGTCTTTTTTTCAAGGCTCGATTTTAGCATCAAGATATCATCATAGCTTTTCCCGCGTGCGGTAATCTGAACCGCTGTCGGTTTTCCTCCGGTCGTTGTCATCGATTTTGTCGAAAGCGAGAAGCTATCGAGGATAGTGCGAGGAGGAAGTGCTGCCGAAAGATCAGTTATAAAGCTACTAAATACAATCTGGCTGCCGAGTATCTTTTGCGCAACCGCGAGGTTTGACTGGTATTCTGAGGCAGCTTTCTTAGTTGGGGCATATGACGCAAGCGCGGCGTCAATAGTTGCGTTGTTCGTCGTTTCTTTACTCAGTTGTTCATCGGCAATTTTGTAACTAAATGCATAGATTGCTCCTATGATGCCAACAGTGAGAAAGGTCAAGATGGTATAACGCCGCAGGCGAATATTGACCCGTCCTGCTCGCAGTTCCTTGGTGCTGTCTGGGTTCAGCAGGTTGATCATTTCCACACCTCGTCTGGTTTGACACTTGCGAGTCCCGCTACGGTAAGATAACGGGGTTTGAACTGACGTGCTGGCTGTGGTAGCTTTGCGAAATTGAGCAACTGCCACGGGCTCGCTACCCGAGAAGCAATAACAAGGTTGTCTGTGAAATAGTCGCCAATACCCGGGACATTTGAACCGCCACCAACCACGATAACCTGCTCAATATTGCGCGCTCCAGGGACACGTTCAACGTAGTAACGGATAATTTTTTTTATCTCTTGCACGATGCGTTTCAAACTTGGTTCAAGTGACCCGACCAGTGCCTTTTGCTTTGGCCCGGCGCTCATGCCGTTAAGTACCTTAAGTTGGTGGGCTTTCTCAAGGGTTACTTTCATTTTTTCTGATATGTCAAGCGTGAACGTATTGCCCCCGACCGGCAGGCCGCCGGTGACTTTGATTGTTCCGTCGATGACGGCAACATCAGTGGCGGCTGCACCAATATCGACGACAACAGTAGGGAGGCTGCCGTCTTCGGTGTACCTGAGGAGGCGTGCGACCGACAGCATGCCGGGCTCGACCATGATCACTTTTAGGTCAGATTCGGAAGCTGCTCTAACGCAGTTGTCAACGATCTTCTGGGGCACGGCGCACATAAGGGCCGATGTAGCCTCTTTGTCCTTGCTGGTTATTTCATAATCGATATATAGCTGCGCGAGCGGTGTGGGTATGTACTGCTCGGCCTCAAGCCGTATTGAATCCGACAGTGAACTCGTCACACTTGCTGGTATTGAAACACTACGTGAGTACGTTCGTGATGTTGGTATACTCATGATAACGTGATTGCTCCCAAACACCCCAAGAATCTTCTCCTTCAGCATTTTTTTCAGCTGTTTAGAGATGTACTCTCCGTCGGTCTCTAGGCTACTCTCCATCTGCGAAGGATCAACGTCAATCGAACCGTACCCGAGCACTTGCCATCTGTGTGTATCAACCGACATCAGTTTAATGCTCGTTGTAGAAATGTCGAGTCCAATAATGGGTTTGTCTTTAAAAAATAATTTGCTCATATGATGCCCGCCACTTACGTAGTATTGTAGCAGAAAATGCTTATGGCGTATATCTGTTTTCGAAATGCTATTATGGCTTCAAGGATAACAAAAGCAGATCCCGTAGAGGATCTGCTTTCTGCTACGATAGGGCTACAGGTTAGTGGCGTTTTTCTTAGTGAACTGGTATTGAGTGGCAGTACCATTCGTAACGGTTGCTGCATCCTTGTCTTTGCTGTTCTCGAGTAGTGCAGTTAACTGATATCCATTGCAGAACGTGCCCGTATTTGCGACTGGTGTAGTAGCGTTATTGGTCGGGCTGACACAGCTAGTACTGGCTGTTCCATTAACTGTCGGAATATACGTATACGCACCAAGCTGTACGCTCGCTGGAATTGTTGAGGTAGGTGCGGTTGTAGTAGCCGATGGGTCGTACAGGGCCTTGTTATTATCACCCATAGAAACTTCATTATTTTTGCGCCAAGTAGCATCGTTGAGGTCGGCAAGCGACGGGTAGCCACTCGCTTTACCGTAATATGTCTCCAACTGGTTTGCTATATTGTCCAGGTCAGTTTTGCGTTCAGTGTCTCGGGCCTTGGCGCTTGCGCCTAGAATCTGCGTGACCACGAGACCAACGAGTATCCCGATGATTATAATGACAATCAGAAGCTCAACTATCGTGAAGCCGGACTGCCGTTGTTGCTTAAGTGAGACCATAGAGCCCACCCTCCTTAAGGTAACGTTAATTGTTATGCGACCTCTGACTTTCACAGTTCATTGTACAGAGTATCTATCAATCATTATAACCATAAGCAGTACAAGGTCAAGAGGCTTTAGTTGACGTTCTGGCTCATGCTGGCGATCGGTCCCATAACCGCTGCGGCAATGAGACCGACCGCAGCGCCCATGATGACAATCATAATAGGTTCGAGCAGTGAGCTCATGCTGGCGATGGCGGTATCGACTTCTTCTTCGTAGAATTCGGCAACTTTGACGAGCACGATGTCGGTTTGCCCGGTTTCTTCGCCGACGGCAAGCATTTGGGGGACGATAGCCGGAAAGAGCGTACTGCCTTCGAGAGCCTGTGAGAGCTGTTTGCCGTTTACAACTTGGTTGGCGGCTTTTTCTATCTCCTCTTTAAACAAAACATTGCCTAGGGAACCAGCCGTCACCTTGAGGGCCTCGACGACGCTTACCCCAGCCCCGATGAGTGCAGAAAAAGTTCGAGTAAAGCTTGCGACAGCTATTTTGGTCGTAATCATTCCGGCAATAGGCGCCTTGAGTATAAGTCGATGGAAGACGTGACGCCCAGAATCAGTTTTTAAATATGCTCGTAGCCCAAATATAATACTGAGGAGAATCGCTAGTACGAGGTACCATTGTTTTACCATAAAATCACTCATGTCGAGCATCCCTTGTGTCAAGGGCGGCAGTTGAGCACCCGGTCCACCAAGACCTTTTAGGGTCGTACCGATCTGCGGCACGACAAATATCATAAGCCCGAAAAAAGCCACGACCGTCAAGCTGAGGAGCACTCCGGGATACGTCATTGCGCCTTTTATTTTTTTACGCATACTGGCGCTTTTTTCAACTTGGGTAGCGAGCCGTTTTAAAATATCATCAACAATCCCCGCCGCCTCGCCGGCTCGAACCATGTTGACATAGATTTCGCTAAAGACTTTCGGATGCTTCTCGAGAGCATCGGCGAGTTGAGACCCGCCCTGAACATCTTTGACGAGGCTGCCAATAACCTCTTTGAGCGATGGGTTTTCTGCCTGCGTCTGGAGCGTGGTGAGGGCACGCATAAGCGGCACGCCAGCCGAAACCATGGTCGAAAGTTGGCGGGTAAAGAGCACAAGGTCGGTAATACTAACTCTTTTTTTGAATAGCCCACTGGCCTTTTTGTCGCCGGTTACGAGCTTGACCTCACTTGGCTTCATGCCCTGTTTTGTGAGCGATTCTATGACTTCGTCACGGTTGACGCCTTCTACTGTTCCCTTGACATGGTTGCCTTCGGGGTTGACTGCTTGGTATGAAAATATGGACATACGCTACTCTCGAGTTACCCTCAAAATTTCTTCGACTGAAGTTTGTCCGCGCAATGCTTTGATGAAGCCGTCGGTTTGCATGGTCATCATCCCCTCCTTTATGGCTTGGTCCTGGATAACATTACTCGTGGCATTGGCGACGATGAGTTTTTGAACTTCGACTGAGTTATCGAGGACTTCATAAATACCCATACGTCCTTTGTAGCCGCTACGGCCGCATTCGTCACACCCTTCGGGATTTGGCCGAAAGAGACGAGTGATATTGTTGGGGGTACTCGAGAGTTTTTCGCCAATATCTTGCCCAATATTTTGGGTTGCTGCTAATTTCTCAAGATCATGCAAGTGTTGCATCTGGGCGGCTGACGCAATGCCGAAGGTCTTGACGATCATCTGAACCTCATCCTTTGTTGGGGTGTATTCCTGCTTACATACCTTGCAAAGACGACGCACGAGGCGCTGGCCGATGACGGCGCGAACGGTTGAGGCGATGAGAAAAGGTTCAATGCCCATGTCGAGTAGACGAGGGAGACAGGTGGCAGCATTGTTGGTGTGGAGAGTTGAAAATACTAGGTGGCCCGTGAGGGCGGCTTGAACGCCGAGGTTGGCCGTTTCGGCGTCGCGTATCTCACCAACCATGATGATGTTTGGGTCTTGGCGCAGTAAGGCACGCAGCCCAGCGATAAACGTCATACCCGCCACCGGGTTTACCTGGGTCTGGTTGGCACCTTGAATCTTGTACTCAACCGGGTCTTCGACGGTCGATATATTGACGTCTGGTTTGTTGAGTATGGTGAGGGCACTGTAGAGACTGGTTGATTTACCAGAGCCAGTTGGACCAGTGACGAGCATCATGCCATAGGGTTGGGCGATGGCATTATTGATCTTATCGAGGGACCATCCCCAATACCCAAGTTCTTCGAGGGTGAGGGCTTTATTGGACTCGTCGAGGATACGCATCACGACTTTTTCACCCTCGGCAATTGGGAGCGTGCTGACGCGTAGGGCGTATTTTTTCCCGGCGACGGTAACTTTAAATCGGCCATCTTGCGGAACGCGCCGTTCGTCGATCTTGAGGTTAGACAAAATTTTTATACGACTCACGAGGGCACCCTGGACATTTCGAGGTAGTTTGTTGGCTTCTCGAAGTACCCCGTCGATGCGATAGCGGATTTGTAGAAACTCCTCTCGTGGTTCAATGTGGATATCGGATGCGTTCGAGCGGATGGCATATTCGAGAATGAGGTTGACTGTTTTGGCGATGGGTGAGTTCTCGGCGATGTCTTCTTCGGAAATATCGTCCTTCGTGTCCTGTTCTTCCTGAACAGCGATGACATCTGACAACTCTTCGGCGACTCCGTCCCGATAGTTTTCAAGAACTTGAAGGATATTCTCTTTGGTCGCGACGAAAAGCTTATAGTCTGTTCCTACTTGCTTTTGCAAAAAATCGACGGCCTGCATGTCATCCGGGTCTTCCATTGCCAAATGTTTCGTGGTGCCGTCGATGGCAAATACAACCGCGTTGTATTGACGAGCAATTTTTTCGGGGAGAATGTCGAGGATGGTTTTTTCGACTGTTTTAGGTGCGATTTCAACGAAAGGTATGTCGGCGTATTCGGCGTAAAGCTTCGTCAAATCCTTGTCTGAGAGGATGTCATGTCGGATAACCAAATCTTGCAAAGGACGGTTGCTTTGTTTTTGCTCGTCCTTAATACTCTCCAGCTGCTCATCGGTGATTTTCGATTTCTTCACCAGCAACTGCTCGACAATATCATCCGAAAGTCGCATACATGGTAGTATACGTTATTTCTTATGCTTTTTGTAGCGCTTCCTGCACAGTATACTAGGTTGTATGCGAGTGGTGCTCTCGGGTGTTAAGGCAACTCAGGATTTTGCGGCCATGCTAGGACGATCTTTTCGCGGCGGCGAAGTGCTTGAGCTGGTGGGTGATGTCGGTAGCGGGAAGACAACGTTTACGAAAGGTTTGGCAGCAGGGCTAGGGGTGGACGAAGATGTGCAGAGTCCGACTTTTACGATTTCGCGAGTCTATACAGCGCCAAATGGTCTCACGTTGCACCACTATGACTTTTATCGCTTACCGGTTCCCGGTATTATGGCCCATGACCTTGCCGAATCGACGCAGGACGATCGCGCGGTGACGGTTATCGAGTGGGGCGAGACAGTTGCTGATGTTTTGCCGCCTCGTTGCGTCACGGTGCAGCTCACAAATGGCGAAGGAGAAAACGAGCGTATCATACGCATTGACGCACCAACGAAAAAGATGGAGGAAGCCTATGTTGCTTGGACTCAAAACCGATAATCCCGTCGCCGAATTTTATCTCTATGACGAAGCCGGCACGCTACTGGCAGAGTATCAGTGGCGGGCCGACCGACAGTTGGCGCATGGATTGCTTACTGAGATTGATACGTTTTTGGTATCGCATGATTGTAGTTTGCAGAG
>JBDHUL010000015.1:0-17627 GCA_039812985.1 Saccharimonadaceae bacterium (SeqCode) | reverse complement strand
GTAACAGATAGTAACACCTGAAGCAGTTTTGTCGCCGTTGGCTGGTAGCACAGTGCGTCAGTCGCCACCACACAGGACGGCGCCTCTGCTTGTGCTGGCTGCAACGTGACAACAGCGAGCATTGCTACTGCGACAACCCATGTCACTATCCTTCGTTTCATACTGCTTATTGTACAATATGTCTATGAGAAGACGCGAGAAAAAAATAAAAACCGATTGGGTCTGGTTGAGTGTTCTTATAGTTGTGAGTTTACTTACCGTAGGAGCCCAGTATAGTTTTACGCCGCCTTCATTGTCATTTCAATCGACGCCTTTTGTCGCAGTTGTTCGCGTTAACGATACAACGATACATGTTCCGAGTTGGCAACTTTTTCGCAGTGATGGGCTATGGGTGCTGGTCAGTAAGGACCACCATCTGCCGGATACGTTTACTCCGCGTCTCATCACTACGGATGTCCCGCACACCTCCAGCGCCAATATGGTTGAGGCACGAACCGCAGGGCCTCTCATGAGCCTTTTGGCCAAGGCTCATGAGTCAGGCGTCGAACTGATGCTGTCCAGTGCCTATCGGTCGTATGATGCTCAGAAAAGTCTTGCGGCGACCGTTCTCTCTATGCGCGGCGCGGCCTACGTCCAATCATACGTCGCCCCTGCCGGAACGAGCGAACATCAAACGGGGCTGGCTGTTGATCTCGCGACAAGTTCTCTGGCCTGTATGAACAACCCCGATGCCTGTAGTCTTGACCCCAAGGGCATAGCGTGGCTCCGCGTTCATGCCGCCGATTATGGGTTTATCGAACGCTATCCATCAGGGAAGCAGTCGGTTACCGGCATTGCAGGCGAGCACTGGCACTACCGTTACGTCGGCGTTCCTTTGGCCCGCGCCCTTTTGGCGTCAGGGATGACGCTTGACGAGTTTGTCCTGCAAACGGCACCAGGATATGCCCGCTAGGGACGCGCTACAGGAGTATACCCGCTGGCAGAAAATAGGTGATGACCGTCATCATGAGTAGCAGCGCGTATTCGACTTTGCGGTCGATAGCAAAGTGATCATGGCTGGCGAGCAATACGCCAAAAAAAAGTCCTATAGGCGCGCCGTTTATCTGGAACGGCCCAAGATGCAGCGGCACCGCAAACTTTAGCCATGTTGCTCCCAGGAGAACGTAAAGCACCAGTTTCAAGAAGTACGCACTGTCTGATTCGCCGGCGAGAGCCTTTTTCTGTGTTTGTTTTTTGACCATATGGTTAGTATAGCATTGGCACGCTGCGAGGGCAAAAACCCTTCATGATATTTTTGTTCCTCGCAGGAGAGAAAGGACTACTGGGGCTGGAAAAGATCATGCAGCGTTTCTTGCTGCTCGCCAGATAGCTCTACGCATGGTTGACGCATCCAGTTAAGCGCCCCAAGCTGCATGTTTTTGATCGAGTACAGATCTTGACGGAGCCGACCTTTGTCGCAGTCCTCGGTGATTGCGCCCATAATCAACAGCAGTGCGAGAGTGTCGTTTCTTTGTAGCGTCTCACTCTTCGGCAGCCCTGCTTGGTCATTGTCATAACGAAAAGCGCCAACAAAACGTCGGCCGCCAGGCATTTGTTGAGCCGACAACCCAATGGTCGCGCCGTTAGCTATGCCGCGTTCGTTAATCTGCTCTAGGGATAATCCTATATGCGGCGAGTAAATGGGTCGTCCTGTCCTGGTAAGGATACCCGATGGTTTGTACGTGAGCCGTGCTCGAATATCATCTGACAGCTTGTAGATGACGCCACCACCGGTCTCTCCATTGAGCTGTTCTGACGTAGCCTTGAAATGCCGAGCTATCTTATTGATATAGTTCCCCATCTCACCAAATGCTTGGTCGGCTTCTCTATCACTGAGTGCTCCACGCTGTTCTATAACGATATTTTCAGGGGTCAGATTTGTAAATTTTTTCAAAAAATCCCATGTAGCTTCGGTAGCTTCTGGGTCTGGAATCTGTTCCAAGACAGGTAAATGATTTTCAACTTTTCCGGTCGGGCGCAACACATCTGTGACAAATGTGCCGTATGACTTACCGTTAAATCGTGCGTTTTCATCTCTGTGGGTATGGTAGGTGGTCGTTTCATTGCCACACGCAGTTTCTGCCCACATGGTATAGCCCCACACCCCCGCCCGCCCTATTAACTGGTTGGCAGTGTCATGTCCCCAATCTATAACGTTCCCGTTGCGACTCAAGTATAGTGAAATATCAACATTACTATCGGTGTTGCTATCGGTGGTTAAGGAAACGAGCTCGTTGAGTTGTACACCCGCTTGCCAATATAATCTTTTAGCGGCTTTGCGAAGAAGTACCCCGAGCTCTAAAGCGGTTTTAGAAGCGTCACTTAAACTTTCACCATTGGTCATCATATACTCATTTGAACACGTCCGAAAGCTTCTGTCAATACCGCTCATATATTTCTCTGAGCTTGCACTTCACGAAAAAAATGACCGCCTACAGCAGCGGTCATTCAAACGTAATGGGTGACGTTTTACATGCGAATTTCAGCATCACACCCAGCCGGGAGGCTGAGATTTTGCAAACTGTCGATAGTTTTGGGCGTTGCACCAATGATATCGATGAGTCGTTTGTGAACGCGCATCTCAAAGGCTTCGCCGCCCTTCTTATACACGTGCGGGCTTTTGACCACAGTGTAGGTGCTACGCCGAGTCGGGAGTGGCACCGGACCGGCAATACTCGCGCCTGTACGTAGGGCTGTGTCGATGATTTGTTTTGCTGACTGGTCGATGACTTTGTGGTCATAGGCCTTGAGGCGAATACGGATTCGCGGTGCGGCGGGTTGGTCTGACATGGTTCTACTCCTTTCAGTTGTAGAAGAGTTCAACTGACAGCCGGGAGCCTCAAACTTCAAGCAGTCAACGTTACTCATGTGTCCCGTAACCTGTGCATGAACCATATCTTCTCATGTCACGCCCAGTTCTCGGAACGATTTGTATAACATTAGAGAGTATACCACAGGATGACAGATTTGCACAATAATGATGTTTATAGCATAATCTATCAACATGACAGAACAAAACAATGATATAGTGAAGTCGTTTGTCGAAGAAGGAGATGGTAAGCGCGTCATAGTCGCGTACCAACTGAACGATGCTTCTGAAGAGAATGCACGTGTTCATTCGTTAGCCGTATTAACCCAGCCGCCTTTTGAAATGGGTGGAGACGTGATTGATGTTCTGGGAGAAGATGCCGCGTCCGATGCCGGCCTTTCTCTCTCAGAAATGGGACTTGAACCCGATGAGGAACGACGCGTTCGGTTAGGTAACGATGTACAAGTGGAGACATACTGGCTAGCCCGGCCGCTCGAAATAACGAAAGCTGAAACGTTTGCATCTTGCTTGGCGAAGCATATTCTAAGCCGCATGAATCGTTTGGCTGGCGGCGACATAACCGACTATTTATAGTCACTCACGTATACTATCGATGGCCTGTCTCACTACCTCAGCCGAACGCGACAAATTCGTGCGTTCGCCATCGGTGAGTTCGTACCCCCCTAGTATCTGCGTTCCGGTGTTGTTAATGGCAGTTGGTAGCCCGAGCACAACGTCCGACAGCCCGTATTCACCCTCTAGGAGTGAGCACAGTGGAAATATACTGTAGGTACTACGGCGCAGGGCGATGACAATTTTTGAGAGCACCTGGCCGATAGCATAATAGGTTGATTTTTTGGTCTCAATGATACGGTAGACGCGGTCGCGGATTTCTTGGTCAATGTTGGCAAAACGTTCTTCGTCGAACCCCGGAAACTGACGAATGGGAATGTCACCAACTCGGGCTCGCTCAATCGTCGAAAACGACGAGTCGCCATGTTCGCCCAGTATATAGGCGTCAACTTCGCGGCTATGTACTCCGAGGCTATCGGCTATAGCAGCCCGCAGACGCGACGTGTCGAGGGTTGTGCCAGAGCCAAACACGCGGTTCTTGGGTAGTCCAGAGGTTTTTAGCGCGACATAGGTCATGACATCGACCGGATTCGTTACCATGAGGATAAATGGTTGTTTACCGCCGGCCACTACCTGCGAAACGATACTTTCAACAATGGCCTTGTTTGTCCCTATGAGGTCGAGCCTGGTTTGTCCTGGCTGTTGTGCCGCCCCCGCAGTAACAACCACAATGTCGTTGTCGTCAATCTCGTCGTACGACCCGACGCGGACGAGTATACCGCTGTCAAAGCCCATTGCGTCATTTATATCAGCAGCCTGCCCCCATACGAGCTGCTCGTTAACGTCAATGAGCACGATCTCTTCAACCGCCTTGTTAATGGCCATCGCGTAGGCGGCTGTTGCTCCAACCATACCTCCGCCACCAACAACAAATGCTTTTTGCTTGCCCATATGCCCTCTTCCTGTTGTTATGTTCCGTTACATAACCACTATAGTGCATCGTCATTGAAATAAGAAGGGGTTTGACTTCACCCTATGGTCTATGGTGACACTATACTCGTCAAGCTTCCAAGAAACGAGCGGATAGTTTTCGCCGTGCCCTGTCGTACCACGATGGGCATGGCACCATTTGGCGCCGCACTGAAACAGCCTCTCACTTCGCGTAGAGCGGTTTTTGCGAGAAAGTACATGTTTTCAGCTGTCGGTATGATATTGGTCAGGCCCTGTTCGTAGTCGCTCGTTAAGTCAACGAGACTATCAACGCTGTACCCGGCCCGTGCAAATACCTTTAACCAGCCGTTATAGGATTGTCTCTTCGTTAATTGGGCTGGGTCGGGTGATGTTTCGAGAGCAATCACCTCTGCAAAAAGGGCCGACTCATCAAGCACAACCTTTGAATACTCTTCGACATTCTCCGCCCGAAGTCTGCCGTACGCATAATTGCCTATGAGGAGCGCCTTTTTGAGTTCTTTACGCCGCTGTATCGGGAGTCCATTGTAATCTTTCGCAATACACCTCGCCTCCTCATCAGTCACATGCGGGATAGTCTGTCCATTCATCACCCGAGTAAAAAGAAGGTCTAACGATTCAGCGTCCGCCACCCCATCTACATCAACAACCGTATCAAACGCTTTTGCGAGCGTCAGCCGTCCCTGTAGACGTTCAACATCACTTTGTTCAACTTTGACACCAAAGAGGGTTGCAAGTTCACCAAGCAACGCTGTAGTTTGTGGATGGCCGCGGCGCTCGACAACGTCCAAGCCGGCCGCTCCACACATAGATTCAACGCTTTTTCGAAAAATCATATCTCTCGTCATTATAACAAACACCCCGTTACTTCGGGGTGTTTGCATAGGCTATTCGGTCGTCAACTATTTGTTGATTTTGGTCACCACACCAGCGCCGACGGTACGGCCGCCTTCGCGGATGGCAAAGTTCAGACCTTGTTCCATGGCGATAGGCGCGAGGAGCTTCACCTTGAAGGTGATCGTGTCGCCTGGCATGACCATTTCTTTGTCAGCTGGCAGCTCAACTTCACCAGTCACGTCAGTGGTGCGGAAGTAGAACTGTGGTTTGTAACCTTTAAAGAATGGTGTATGTCGGCCACCTTCCTCTTTTGTGAGGACGTAGACTTCTGCATCAAACTCGGTGTGAGGGGTGATGGTGCCTGGTTTTGCAATCACCTGGCCGCGTTCGATGTCGTCGCGTTCGATACCGCGGAGAAGTAGTCCGGCGTTGTCGCCAGCCTGACCCTGGTCGAGGTTCTTTTTGAAGGCTTCGATACCCGTCACGACTGATTTTTTCAGGTCGCGGATACCGACAATCTCAACTTCGTCGTTGATTTTGATAATCCCTTGCTCAATACGCCCGGTGGCAACCGTACCACGGCCCTTGATGCTAAAGACGTCTTCAACAGGCATGAGAAATGGCTTGTCGAGGTCGCGAGTTGGCTCAGGGATGAAGTCATCCATAGCGGCCACGAGTTCCATGATAGCGTCTTCGTATTTGGCATCGCCTTCAAGAGCTTTGAGAGCCGATCCCTTGATGATAGGAGCATCGCGGTCAAAGCCGTTTTTAGCGAGTAGATCGCGGACGTCTTCTTCGACGAGTTCAACGAGTTCTTCGTCGGCCATGTCCATTTTGTTGAGGAACACGAGTATCTTTGGTACACCAACCTGACGAGCGAGCAGGACGTGCTCACGAGTCTGAGGCATAGGGCCGTCAGCGGCTGAGACAACGAGGATAGCGCCGTCAACCTGCGCCGCCCCAGTAATCATGTTCTTAACGTAGTCAGCGTGCCCAGGCATGTCAACGTGAGCGTAGTGACGCTTCTCGCTTTCGTATTCCTGGTGGCTCGTGGCGATGGTAATACCACGGGCCTTTTCTTCTGGTGCGTTGTCGATCTGGTCGTACGCAACTGGTTTGTTCACGGCGCTTGGAAGTTTCTTCGCAAGTACAGCCGTAATCGCGGCGGTCAAAGTGGTTTTACCGTGGTCAACGTGACCCATCGTACCGACGTTGACGTGAGGCTTGCTTCGGTCAAAATCTGCCATAGAGATTTGTGCTCCTTATATAAATTTAGTTTATTCGTCCGCGACGCGACTATAAATAGAGCGTCGCGCGCATGATATCCAGTATAGTCGTTTCTCGAGGAGCTGTAAAGACCATTTGTCGTAAACTACCACTGTTTTTCGGTCCTGTCATTGAGGTCTACTTCCTTTTTTGCTTCTTCCTGCTTAGCAATCTGGGACAATTGCTGGAGGTTATTGAGCGTTTTCATCTGTTGATCACTTGGTGTCGTACCGCTTTGTTCTTGCAACGGTTTTGGGCCGTCAGCATTTGGGTCAAGCTGTTCTTTGGCTTCTTGTTCAAGACGGGCGAGTTTTTCGGCGATTCGTTTGACAAGCGCTGGATAAAACTCGAAGCATCTCGGGTTTGCGGCGATATCTGACAGGGCTTTGGTATAGTACAGGACACCGTTTTGGAAGTCCTTTTTACCAGCCGCATCGTCACCGGCTTGTTCGCTCGCAAGCACCGACTGCTGTCTCACGAAGCATTTTTTATCCTCTGGCGCGGCGGCGATAGCTTCATGAAAATAGTTTTCGGCATCAACGTAGTGTTTCTGACTTGAGGCCGTCAGAGCGCGGTTGAGCGCGCGTTTGTACGGTTCAAATACACTGTTAGTTACGAGGAGGCGCAACCAACCTTCAGCCACTCCGTAGGCACGACGATCACTCGCAGAACGAGCCTGAGCCGTCGCAATAAACGGAAGTACGAGCCACAGAGTGACGAGCAAAAGGGCGATGACGGGTCCAAGCGACCACACAAGTAACCGTTTACGGCGGGCACGACGGACTCCTTCAAAGTCAAGCTTGCCAAGGTCAAACGGACGACGGTTGACACTCACGGTCGCCTCCTTGTTGTGAGTCCGCGTTGCAGCGTCGGAAGGAGCTCGATAATCCACCAGGAGAGTAAGGCGATCACTCCCGTCGCACACAGCCATGACAGGTTGGCATACCGTAACACTTCACGTTTTGTGTCGGCGACCACTTCGAGCTTGCTGTCGCGGATTACAGAATCAAACGGCTGGTTGGGTGAATTTCGGTGTTCATAGGCGACCCCCAACTGTGAGGCAATCGTCCGCAGATTTCTTTCATCGATCTTCGACAGTGCCGATGGGTAGTTGTAGTGTTCATCTGGCGTCGTACGGTCTTCTATAAATCTATCTTGACCATCGTCTTTAAGACTGCGGTACCCGTAATATACATGCATTTTGCCGCCCGCAGCCGTGCCGTATCCAAATACCGCTCCGCCGTCAATAAGCGGCGCGACAGGTGCAAATGACCGTGTTGCCTGAGGATTTGTCTGCTCGCCATCACCGAAGTAAAATAGTAGTCTTCCGCGATCGGTATGGCTTTGTTTTGCCTTAGTGAGGAGCTGTTGCGTGATATCAAGCGGCTCGTCAATACGTGAACCCTTGGAGTACACTGATGCTTCCTGGTCGAGCGCTTGGATAGCTGTTGAGATAGTTGTGGAGTCGCTGGTAAACGGCATCACGAGACGGGCGGTTGAGTCAAAGGTAATCAGGGCTATACGAGCACCTCTCACCTTTGCAAGGAGCGCCAGGGCATCTTTTTTGACACCATCGAGTCGCTTGCTGGTACCGTTGTAGTCTTCAGCCGACATACTGGGAGTCCGGTCTATAGCAACGATAACATCAAGGTTCACGACGCCCGCCGCCGACCGATCGCCCGGAACGCTCGGTCCGCACGCCATCAACACAAGAAGTCCCACAATCCCGACGATTCGCCACGTTCGGGGCTGTCCGACAACGCCGCGCCAGTTTTTTGACCGCACAAGTATCCATGCGCCCCATCCGGCACATACGAGACCCACACACACAATACTCCACCATGGAAATAGCGGGACAAATTTCATAGTTTAAGCCTCCACGTGATCACCATAAGGCCGGCAACGGCTACAGCGAGCACGATAAACGGCGTGAGAGGCGCGTCGTTAACAGTGTACTGTGAATCACCGGTAAAGAGCGTTGCTTCCTGCTTTGATATCTGCTCAATAATACTAGGAACGATATTTTTCTCCGACAGACGGTAGTATGCGCCACTCGTGAGGATACTATAGGTTTTTAGCTCAGCATGTTCGCCGAGATGATTATCGGGAACGTTGGGCTCGGAGCGCATCGTATCTTCGTTAAAGACGCCCGGGTCGAGGGCGTAGACCCGTACTGAGCGCTGTTTCGCAAGCGCCATCGCCTGTTTGGTTGATATGATGGCTGCCGAAGGTGGTCCCCCCAGCTCATTGTCGGTTGCAAGAATAACCGACTGGGACCTTGAGTTAGTATTCATACCCATATGCTCAACACAGCTGGCGAGGCCGAGTCCAACATTCGACGATGGCAGATTAGCATCTTTAACGGATACTTCGGCGCCAGCGAAAAAGGCATGCATTTCACTCCACTTGCTGTTTGATATTTCAGAGCTGTCTTGTAGTAGTTTCAGCATCTCCTTGGTGTACGCTAACCGCTCTCTGAGGGTGTCGTAGTCATCAGTAAGCGACACAACTGGCGATCCCGCCACATTAAACATTTCAAGACCTATGCGTTGGCCTTTGAAACTATTGATCAGTTGCTCAAACGTCTCGACCAACTGTATGTCGGTATTGAGCATCGACCCGGACACGTCGAGACAGAGCATGATATCGCGGTTAAATTGAGCTGGCGTTACAAGACTTTGTTCGGCGGGTCTGGCGCTAAGGATAACAGATGAGAGAGCGGCAATGACAAGCATGGCGCTCATGACAATCAGCCATAGACGGTAACGTTTCGCTACTTTCTCATACTGAGGCAGCCGGGTGATGCGTCCACTGTGAGCGACTTTCACCGCGCCATGACGCCCACTACCGACTCGCAACCAGCCCTTCATATAGGCCCAGGCTACTCCCCCACCGAGCAGGAGCCATACAAGGAGTAACCATGGATTTAGGAAGACCATTCGTTCACTACCTTTCGTGCCACCGCCAGCGCTGTCTCTACTGTATCGGTTTCGGCTGCCGCAAATTCAGGCTGATAGTACGTTTCAATCGCCGCACTTAACTGGGTGTACCGTGACTGTTTTAGTTCGGCGAGAGTCATGGTGCGGACTGGGGCATGAGCCGCCTCAGCAACAAACTGACGTAGCAATTCACTGAGACGTTGGTGTAAGGCTCGGCTACGAATATGCCGTCCACGGTAAGCCGTCTCGGTTTCCTGTATGGCCTGTAAGTAACGCTGTTTGAGCGCTGTAAAATCAAGCTGCGCTGGCGCTTTTGGCGGGAGAGTTGCTAGTACTTTCGGTATTTTTTTGCGGGTGAGCCACCACACCAGACCATACCACGACGCAACAACCGCAACGACAAGGGCTACATACCAGAGAGGGGTAAGCTCATAGCTCAGCAGGGGCGATATGCTAGGCACGTCGGGCACTACGATGCCTTTCAAGTAAACGAAATACTTTCGTCACTGCATCCGACTCGGCCTCAACCTGTTCGGAGGCAATAGCCAGCCGCACGAGCGCATCCTCGAACTTGGCGCGGTTGGCCGTTTCAGCTTTTTTAAAGGCTTCGACGACGGAGGTGTTACGGCGTATGTATTCGGGTAGTTCCTCATCCTCTTCAACATCACGTGCGGCTCCTGCCAAGCTGAGGTCGGCGTCGGACACCCGAAGCCATAGTATTTCATGCTGGGCTCTGAGGCGGCGGACAGTGGCAAGCATCGAACCTTCAACCGGCACTTCGTCGGCGATGACGATGACGATCATCTTGCGGCGGATATTGCGCACAAGATACTCCAGCTGGCTCTCAAGATTACTCTTTGCTGCGTCATCAGAGATACTTTTGTCGATAGTTTGGAGTATCTGCTCGAGGTGTACACCACCCGTTTTCAGAGGCATATAGGTACTGCGTTGGCTGTCCCCCGACACCATACCAACAAGGTCGCCGTGCTTCAGAGCGAGCGTCCCCACCACCCCAGCAAGCAGGAGTGCGGTGTCTTTTTTACGAGATCCTTTTGCGGTAACGGCGGTCATGTTACGGCCGGTATCGACCACCAGCATGATGTTATGTTTGCGTACTGCCACATATCGTCGTATGCGGGTGTCGCCGCTTCGGGCTGTTGCTTTCCAGTCGATATCCTTGACATCATCGCCGGGTATGTACTCGCGCAGGTCGTCAAAGTCCATACTGCGGCCCTTAAAAACCGAACCATATTCGCCCTCAAGCACACCGCGCACTTTTTCGTGAGCATATATAGACATCTTTGTCTTAACGGCGACCAGCAAACTTCCCATGGTATGTGTCCGTCACTCCTCAGGGCGCCGCCACGGCGTTACATATCGCATCGATGATCGCTTCTGCATGCACCTGGTCAGCCACGGCTTCAAAGTTGAGGATAATTCGATGCCGCAAGATGCTATGGCGCAGTTGCTTGACATCCTCGGGCGTCACATAGTCCCGACCTGCTAGTAACGCAAGTGCTTTGGCAACTTGTTGGAAGGTAATGCTCGCACGTGGACTTGCGCCGTACTGAATATACTTCGCAAGATCAGCCGATATCACCGTGCCGGCTTGTCGCGTTGCTGCGACAATCTGTACAATGTAGTTCTTGACCGAATCATCTATGTAGACTTGCTGTACCAACTTCTGCATATCGTTAATACGTTGCAGTTCAACGTGCGGGAGGTCATCTGTCGATGCCTGAGGGCCAAGCACGCCCGACTCGATACGTTTTAGCACCTCCAGCTCCTCTGCTGGGGTCGGGTAGGTCAAAATTTCTTTCAGCATGAAGCGGTCTAACTGAGCCTCAGGCAGTTCATAGGTGCCTTCTTGCTCAATAGGGTTCTGAGTCGCCAGTACGACAAATGGTTTAGGGAGCTGGTAGTTCTGCCCGCCGATGCTGGTTTGTTTTTCCTGCATCGCCTCAAGCATGGCGCTCTGTGTTTTGGCGCTCGAACGGTTAATTTCGTCAAGCAGCACAAAGTTTGCATGCACCGGGCCAAGCTGTGTCCGAAACTCTCCTTTTGCGTAGTCATATATTTGCGTGCCAATAATGTCGCTCGGCAGGAGGTCTGGTGTACACTGGATGCGCTTGAACGACCCGTGGACGGTTTGGGCAAGTGTTTGAGCGGCGGTCGTTTTGGCTAACCCCGGCACGCTTTCAAGCAGCACATGCCCACCAGTGATCATGCTCACCAGGAGAGCGGTTTTTAAGTTTTCCTGACCAACCACCCGTTTGCTAAAGGCTTGCGATAGCACCTCGACAGTCTCTCGAACCTTCGTTAGATCACTACTGTTTATGGACGTCCCGCCAGGGTTTTTATAGTCACGCGCCGGCGTTGCCGTTGCCGTTGATTGCGGAGTTGATGAGACGGCCGGAGCGACTGGTTGATTTGGTTGTGTTGGTTGCATAATTCTCCTTGTTTAATAACTTAAAATATTTCTTACGTCCAATACTGCGCGATATTTAGGGCGAGGGCCTGTTTCTCCTCGTCGCTATACGCGTCCACTTGTTCAAAGTAGTGGTCTTCGCCCATGATAGACGATGGCAAAATATCAAGTATGTAGAGTTCGTTTGTCTCTAGGTGAAAACGGTCCGATACATCGACTGTTACGTTACCCACCGTTCCGTACACACGAGCCGGTGTGAGCGGTTTCATAATCAGTTTCGCCACCTCAAGCTCCAGACTATTGAACATCACATCACCCACCAGCACGATACTGCGGTTGTTGAGCATATGCGGGTCGGTTGTGCCATGGTATTCGTTCATCGCTTGATTAAGTTTGCTCATGGCTTCGCGTTTGGCATCTTCTATCTGGGCCATAAACTCCTGCTGTATGTACTCAAATTCGTTTGACGAAATGCTTGGGTGCAGGCAGAATTCGCCGTTTTGGTCGAGCGCACCAAGTTTATGTGTTGGGTCGAGCGGATTTGTGATGAGTTCATAAAATAACGGAAAAATCCACGCCCGCAGTTTGATGGCCATCGAAATCGCAACCATCATTGACGATGGCTTTAAACAGACGAGTATTGCGTCGGTACCTCGTATACTCGCCACGTTGTCGGCCAGTTTGTTCCCTAGCGTCATGCGGTCGTTAAAATACACCCAAAGTCCTCTCTTTGCCAACAGTATACATGCTTGTGCTTTCGCACTGCAATACCTCCAGCTTATTTTCAGAAACGCATGTGTATAATGAAATACATGAATGAGTCTACAAAACGCAGAGCGCTAGTTGTCTTTGTTGTGCTCTCTGCCATTCCGCCATTTTTCCTTTTGCCTTTCCCGTCGTCTCTTGCCGCGACCAGCGTAAGCCTTTGGCTTGCAGACTCGCTGGGCTATGTTGGCATCGTGTTGTTGCTTTGGATGTTCATCCTCGGCGCCAAGAGTGTTATGGGCACCGTGTTCCGCGACCTTGCGCCGGTACTGTCCATTCATAAATGGCTCGGCAAATACGGCTCACTTGCCATTTTTATTCACCCGCTCCTCATTACCTTTAGTTACGGCGAATCATGGCTGTATTCGTTTCTTCCGCAAGTCGCCACCGAGTTCCAGCGTCATGTCACGCTCGGGCGTATTGGGTTTTGGGTGTTGCTTTTGACCTGGGTGACATCTGCGCTACTTCGAGACCGTATTGCATTTCGCCCCTGGAAATACCTTCACTATCTGGCCTATCTGTGTATTCCCTTTGCACTGCTCCACGTCCCCGATGTCGGGTCGTATTACATACAGCATACGGTCGTCAAAGGCTACTATTTTGTGCTCGTGGTGGCGTTTTTGTGTGCTTTGGTCATTCGTCTGCGCGGGTTTTTCAACCTTGACAAGACTGCTTATGAAGTTGTCAGCCATACGCAACTTGGCGACGGCGACTATGCACTCAACCTTCGACCGCTCCACAAGCATCGCCTTGCGCCTCGGCGTGGTCAATACATCTACCTGAAACTGGGGCTCCTGAGCGAGGATCATCCGTTTTCCGTGTTGCAGTACGACGAGCAAAGCGGGGACATCGCGGTCGGCTACCGTGTATTTGGTAGTTTTACACGATTTGTCGCCACCATTGAAAAAGGTGCCCGCGTGCACCTCGGCGGGCCATTTGGCAGTTTTATGTCACAGTACGACACTGACGACCGGCCAAGCGTGTTTCTGGCGGGCGGCATCGGCATTACGCCGTTTATCGATCAGATGATACATGGGTACGGTAAACGCGAGCAATGGTTGTTTGCGGCCAATCGCTCCCGTAGCACGTCCGTTCTTGTACCTCAAGTCACACCTTATATCGCTCAGGGCCGCCTCGTCAGCGTCTATAACAACGAGCCGAGTCCGCTTCAGACAGGCGAAGAGAACGGCTTCATTACAGCCGACCTGTTACGCAAATACCTGGGAGACGACCTCACCCGCTATAGTTTTTACCTCTGCGGCCCTCCACCTATGATGAAAGCAATGACCGCCCTCCTCTCGAACCTCAATATCTCCCCATCCCAGGTCAAATCCGAAAAGTTTGGGTGGTAAGCCCGGCAGGTCTGATGCCCTATCAGCTACGTGTTTGCTCCTCCTCACCTGGGCATATACTTCTCACTAAGCGACAGATTGCTGTTCGGGTGTGAGATTGTCCGAGCCAAATGGCAACGGCGGGTCATCGTGGTGTTGTCGGCTATGTACATCATGCCCCGGGATAACGCGCCATCGCCTAAGCATGGCTGACACCTGAGCTGCTTGCCCATATGTTAGACTGCCGTTCTCGGCTTCCTCGGTAGCTCTCTGTTTGATTGCTTCCGCACTATTGTTCGTCGAAAGGGCAGCACTGAGCCACTCCATCACGTACAAGGCCGACTGGTGCTTTAGTTCCCGAGGATCCAAGCCTCGCTTTGTTTCGTCGCGCATCGGGTTGCCGCAAACTTGCACGCCTGTCTCAAGTTCTCCATTCATAGTACCAATTGTACCCTTGCGGTTGGCGGCCGTCAACTACTATGCAATAATCCTGCCATGTTCGCGCTGACGAGTTTCGCTTTTGCTTGGTATTTACTGCACAGCCGAGACTCTAGTTCCGGACGTACGATAAGTACGGTAGCAAGGCTGTCGGCGACGAGGGCCGTACTTGCCAGGACAAAGCTGGCGATGACACCACTGCCAGATGGTTGGCCCGCTGTTGGGTCAATAATGTGGTGTTTCAACTCTTTTCCCTGTCGCCAAGCCCTTTTGACAGTAGAACTGGCGGCCAGCGCCCCTCGAGTTATGCTGACGTTACCTATTTTCTGCGATGGATCATACGGATGCTCGAGTGCAAACGAAACCGGTAACTCCGACTGGCAGTACACATCTCCGCCTCCATTGACAATAAATTGCTTCAATCCGTGAGACCGAAGTATCCGCACATATTCGTCGATAAGCCACCCTTTCCCCAGCCCGCCCATATCCAGCACCGTCCCTGGTGGTACCACCACCTCACGTTCTGACCACACTACACTGCCCTCTTTTTGCCTCAAATGCTTCGGTCTCTTCGTATTTTCGGATAATCCGACGGTGTAGTCAGGTGCCGTAGTGGCTGTAGGGAGATGTCCGTAACCAAGGTCCTGAAGAACATTGCCAACAAGCACGCTAAAGGCACCCTCACTGGCATTTTCAAGAGCACGGGCAAACTCAAGCATCCGGAGCATTTCCTCCGGCGGATGATTAAGTATACCGTTTTTCGCAAGCTCGGCGACGAGCGAATCGTCCCGAAATCGGCTATAACGACGGTCAAATTCGGCCGTATAGTCAGTAACGTCGCCTTGGACAGCGCTGCTGAATTCGCCCCCTCAAGCCGCTCCAGCCACCAGTGAGTGCCTATAGCATCAAACTCGTACATATTTTATGAGAACTCCTTAGGCCTTTGCATTGGTGCGTATGGTCGTTAGGGCCGAGCTAAAAGCTGCTGTTGTCAAACTGGCGCCACCAATACGACTTGGGCTCAGCGACCCAATCGGCTTACCGACAACTGCACCCGACACGCTACCCTCAAACGATCCAATAAACTGCTGAGAGTCAGTCCCCGCCTTGTAGACATGCTGATCTGAGACAGCAGTGACGGTGTCGTTTTGAATGGTGAGTGTCGTTGTAATGGTATTTGTACGTCCACCAGGAACTGAGTAGCTTTTTGTCGCAGTGTACGTTCCATTTCTATATGTATAGGTGGGCGTCGGGGCTGGGGCCGGTGTAGGAGCAGGGGTAGGCGTTGGTGCTGGAGCGGGAGTGGGTTGAGGCGTTGCTGGAACGGGTGTTTTTGGTGTCGGCGCCGGATTATTTGGCACAGGCGCGGCTGGCGTCGATGGTTTCGGTGTTTCCTGTTGTTCCACGGGTTTTTCTGAGGGAGCGGGAGTGGTTGGCGTTCCAGAGGACGTTTGTGGTATTTGCGTGATAGCGGTCTGAGCAGGCTGCGGCGTCGCTGCGTCGCGCTGCATAAAGAGCGTATAGCCCGAATACCCTGATATGCTTAGGGTTGCAATAGTCCCTATAACAACGAGTATTTTGTGTTTTGTATCCATAGGTGTTTATGTTTATACTTTAAACACACTTTACATCATTTGGCTATGTCGCGCAAGCTTAGACTTTTGCCTGTGAGGCAATGTTCGTCAGGGCTTCGGTAAAAGCTTCGGTCGTCAAGCTTGCCCCACCGATACGACTGGGGCTGTAGCTTCCAATAGACTGCCCTTTGGCGTCGCTCGTCAGGGCGCTTTCAAAATCACTCACATACATCGCCGATTCGTGGTCGGAGTAGTTGTCGGTTGTGCTCACTGAGGCTATTTTGCCACTGCTGACAGTGACCGTTGCTTTAAGGGTATTTTGGGCGCCGTGCGGTACCGAATACGACACACTAGCACTGTAGGTTCCGTCTTTATAACTGCCGGTCGATGCACTTGTCGAATTTGTCGATGAAGACGTGCTCGTGTTTGACGAGGTATCGCTGCTGCTCGAATTTGACGACGTGTTTTGAGAATTTGTCGTCGTTGAGCCCGTCTCAGTTGTCGATGTGTTGTCTCCCTTTGTAAACAACACAGTCCCTACTATACCGGCGGTTGCAAGTATGGCAACCGTGCCAATAACAGCAAAGATTTTGTTCTTCGTATCCACCTGTGTATCCTCCTAGTTGCTTTGGGTTTGCGGCGTCGTCTGGGTTGAGCCGTTAGAGTTATTATTCGTGCTCGGCTGCGTTTGGTTGTTCTGGTTGTACAGGCCGCGGCGGTAGTTATCCCTGTTAAAATTGCGCGGATAGTCGTCCATCATGCGAGTACGGTCAGACCGACCGGTATTTCCTTGGGCGCCAAGCATGTACCCGAGTCCCATCCCGATGAAAAACAATACAACTGACGATACTATCGCAATGGTAAGAAGTGTCTGGCGGTTCATTTCTTGCTTTTGCGCTACAACAACAGGCTGTTTACTCACAGTCTCGACAGTTTCAATAGTTTGCACTGGCAGTACCGTATCGTCCGGCTGGGCGGCTGCCATATCTTTTTTCGTAGTGACCATAGTGGCGTATCTCCTTTAGTGTTCGTTACTATACCACAGTAGTATATAATCCATTTCTGAGAAATAACTTGAGATAGCCAAAGATTACTTGGACCTTACTATACGAAATGTTTGTTCAGTAGCGCTTGGTGAGTATCCTTGTCATGCTCCAGTTATACGTCCCGTCGCTTTTATGTAGCCCAAACTCATAACTACTTCCCTTGAGCGAGCTTGGTTCGTAAACTGGAAATTGCTTGTAGTAAAAGTTTGCCGAATGGATTGCGCCCAACTGAGACCAATTATTCGAGTGGCTGTCGGACCTATAATATGTACCAAATCCTTGCTCGTCTATGCGGTATTTGGTTGAGTTGACGGTGACACAATACGTCCCCGGTAGGCCCCAAACGGCATCGACAGTTATAGATGCTGTACCACCACCAAAGTATTTCGTATCGTAGCGCCACTTTTTCGTCGTTGCGGCACATGGAGGTTCGTTCATGGCACCTGCTGAAGTAGACGGCAACAGAGCGAAAAAAGGCGACGCGGCGATCAGCGATAATGCCCATGCGTAGACGACAAGTTTTGAATATTTTTTACAGGTTCAAGACCACTTTACCCATCCTTGTTACACTAAATAACAGATGGAAAACAAGTATCTCAAGCGTTCACATATT
>JBDHUL010000014.1:0-18244 GCA_039812985.1 Saccharimonadaceae bacterium (SeqCode) | reverse complement strand
GGCGCTTGTTCGACGGTTTTCGCAAACCGGCCGTTTTTGACATGCGACGGGAACCAGTTGATTGACTGGTTTTTCTCGAGCATCAACGTACGCTGTCCGTCGATATCCATAAACCAACTCGGGTGCGCACGGTACATGAGCTTGGTACCGCAGCGATGGCAGTGCGGATAACTGTGGCGAATGTAATCAATTTTCCAAACGACACGACGCTCCTTGAGATCTTTAGCAATTTGCTTATTGATCTCCCAAACGTTTTCGCCCTTCCAGTCACCTTCGGTGAACATACCGTTTTCATCGATGGTGTGCACGACGGGAATGTTGTGTTTCTTTGCGAGTTCGAAGTCTTCTTCGCCGTAGGCTGGTGCCAGGTGAACAATCCCCGACCCAGCTTCTTTTTCGACGTAGTCAGCATGCCAGACTTTGTGGGCCTGTTCGCCCCTATGTACGCCAAGCAGTGGTTCGTACGATTTGCCAACGAGCTCATCACCCTTAAATTCACGGACAAATTTGTAATCCAGCGGCTGATGCTTTTCGTCTTGCAGTACCTGAGCGAGCAATTCTTTTGCCATCACCAGCCGCTCACCACCAATCTCAACTTCCACGTAGTCAAAATCTTTGTTCACGGCGAGCGCTGTGTTCGCCGGTAGCGTCCACGGTGTCGTCGTCCAGGCGAGAAGAGTACGGCCGTCAGTCAGCTTAAACTTCACATACACACTCGGGTCGGTCACGTCTTGGTAGGCGCCGGCATCCATAGTGACTTCAGCTTTGGAAAGCGGCGTGGCGTCGAGCGTGCAGTACATGAGCACTTTTTCGCCCTCGAAAATTTTGCCTTTGTCGTAGAGTTCTTTAAACGCCCACCACACCGACTCCATGTAGTCTTTGTCCATGGTTTTGTAGGCGCCTTTAAAGTCCACCCACCGGCCAATCCTATCCACTACATCTTCCCACTCGCTGCTGGTTTGCACCATATTTTCGCGGCAGGCCAGAATGTACTTTTCGATACCGTATTCGATGACTTCCTGTCGACTTTTGATGCCCAGTTTCTTTTCTGTAAATCGCTCTGCTGGCAGGCCGTGACAATCCCAGCCCCAGACTCGTTCGACGTGTTTGCCTTTCATGGTTTGGTAACGCGGTATGGCGTCTTTAACGATAGAACTCAGCAACGTCCCATGGTGAGGCACACCAGAAATAAACGGCGGCCCGTCGTAAAATACGTAAGAATTATCTTTCGACCGATTCTCGACTGATCTTTCAAATGTTTTGTCTGCCTTCCAGCGCTTCACCCAGTCTTTTTCGTACTCCAGCGCCCGGCGGCGTGTATTGGCTTTGAATTTCATGGCTCTTCTCCTTTTTTAATCAAAAACTACTTCGTTTGACTACGAGAACCGTTTCACCGGTGGTACCATCTCGTTTCCAAAAGAAGTAGTTCTTTTAGCGCTTATTTGTTCGATCTGTCGTGTCGATTCCGGCGGGGTCTAATTTTGTTGCCAATTTCTTCCCGCAGCTCGTGGGCGATAACCACTAAAAACGCCTAATGTAGATTATACCACACTATCCAAAGAGGCCCTCGCGGTATTTTATAAGTATGGCAAACGTGACGATAATAATAAGCAGTACCATGGCAAGTTTGTCATAATTTTTCTCCACCAAGGCGTGCAACTGCTTCTGTAAGCGGCTCGGTAGAAACAAGTTATTTTCTCTGATGTTATAACGAGTTATTGCAAACCAGACCAGTGTTGTCGTCAGTGTCACGAGCAAGCACCACGGACATAGCGCACCGATAACAAAGTAGCTCATACCGAGTAGATAGTAGGCAAAAATAAACCCAAGCGTATAACCTATCTGAGCTGCAAACATAAACTTCCGGCCAAACTTCACACCCGAAAGGCCAGCGATTGCAACAGTGATAACCACCGGCTCTGCCATGAGGCCTATAAACGAGTTTGGAAATCCAAACATAAAAGCCGACGGATGTAGCCCCACTGTTGCGCAGTTTAAGATAATATTGACGCTACACGACAGCACAGCATGCGGGTTACGGGCAAGCTCGACCGCTTCTATGGACAGTACAAACGAGGCGATAAGGCTAAGTATAGACCCTGCAAGCATACTGGCAAAAATCCAGTAGTTATCGTCTTGTTTTATTTTTTCTCCTCTGTTAAGTATTCCCTTAAGCTTCTCGAACATAGTAGCTCACCTCGCTTATGGTTGGTAACATTGCGCCGCGCCATACATTTTGCACCTGACCGTCCGTATCGAGCGCAATCAGGGTTGGGTACTCAACGATGTCATACGTACTGCAAAACAGCATTCCCTCACGCGTGTCCGGTTCCAGTTCCTCTACGACCTTGCCAGTTTGACGTCGAAAATCCCGCAACCAGTCTGTCACGACCCGCGCATGGTCACTTTCGTGTTTATATACGGCAACCACTTTCATATAGCCCTATTATAGCAAAACCGCCTCATTATGAAGCGGTTTTTGCTGAGACGTTTGTTTTTAGCTACAGCCAGTTGTTGAACCGCAGGTTGTACACACGTAGCAGCTTCCAGCGCGCTGCGTAACATTGCCACAGTTGCTGCAGAGTGGAGACTCGGCATTTGCTACTTTTAGCTCGGCCCGGGCGGTGCGAAACGTCGTTTCGACACTCTCTTTTTTATCGAGGTTTTCTGGCACTACTTCGCTCACCCGAGACTCGACCATTTCTCCTTCGAACTCAACAGGCGTATCAAGAAGACTCGCCTGCTGTTCCTGTAGCTCCGCTTCAAGTTCATCGAGACTCGCAAGCCCAAGCTCAAGTCGGTCATCAATAGACAAATACTCAATAGCGAGGCGACGGAATATATAATCAACTATACTCGTCGCGTTTCGCACCTCAGGATCATCAGTCACGCCAAATGGTGCGAAGTTGGTGTTGCTCATGCCTTTTACATAGGTCTTCAGCGGAACACCGTACTGCAAACCATAGCTGACAGAACGTGCAAACGCGTCCATGAGACCAGCAAGAGTCGAACCCATTTTTGCCGCCGTCACAAAAATCTCGCCAGGCGCTCCATCTTCGTACTCACCCACGGTCACGAATCCCTTAAGGTCGGCTACTCTGAACTTGATCGTTTTACTCGTACGAATACGTGGCAGTTCTCGCCGTTCATTAACATGTAGGATTTTCTCAATGACTTTCGGGGCAGATTCGGCTTCGTCTTTCGATTTTTTGTCGCTGAGCGGTTGACCAACCTTGCTCCCGTCACGATAGATAGCCACAGCCTTGAGACCAAGCTTCCAGCTGTCCATGTGCATCTGCTCGACGTCTTCAACAGTTGCGCTCTCTGGCATGTTGATGGTTTTACTGATAGCCCCAGATAAGAATGGCTGAACAGCGCTCATCATTTTGACGTGGCCCATATAGTGAATTGCGCGGTCGCCAACAGCACATGAGAACACATCGTAGTCAGTTTCTTTCAGATATGGCGCATCGGTCACTGTACCATGCTCGTGGATATAGGCGACAATCTCTTCGGCTTCACTTTTACTATACCCTAGGGTTTTAAGGGCTCGCGGGATTGTCTGGTTGACAATAATCATACTCCCGCCACCAACTAGGGTCTTAAACTTGGTCAGGCTAAAGTCTGGCTCCACCCCCGTTGTATCACAGTCCATCATAAAGCCAATGGTGCCGGTTGGCGCAAGCACTGTAGCCTGACTGTTACGGACACCGTACTTCGCCCCTAGCTCAACCGCTTCGTCCCACACAGCTGCCGCCGCATCAAGCAACTCCTCTGGAACAAGCGAGGCATCAATACCCCGTACTGCGTCTCGATGCTTGCGCAGCACGCGGTTCATCCCTTCCTTGTCTTTGGTGTAGCCTTCGAACGGACCGACCTTTTTTGCGATACGAGCGCTCGTGGCATAACCATGGCCAGTCATGATAGCAGTGAGGGCTGCCGCAAATGCCCGCCCTTCGTCGCTGTCATACGGGAGACCTTTCGCCATAAGGGTCGCGCCGAGGTTCGCATACCCCATTCCCAGCTGACGGAAACGGCGCGTATTTTTATCTATTGGGTCAGTGGGGTATTCGCTATAGCCAACCAGTATTTCTTGTGCAAGAAAAATAACCTCGATAGTATGCTTGTATGCTTCGATATCGAACGACCCATCACTCTTGAGGAACTTGAGCAAATTGAGGCTCGCAAGGTTACAGGCCGAGTTATCGAGGTGCATATATTCACTACACGGGTTCGATCCATTGATGCGTCCCGCGCGGGGCGTCGTATGCCAGTCGTTAATCGTCGTATCAAACTGCATACCCGGGTCGGCCGACTCCCACGCTGCTTCAGCAATCTGTCGGAACAGATCGCGAGCTCGAAGCGTTTTGTACGTTTTGGCTGGATCCTTCACGCCGACAAGCTTCCAGTCTTCATCATTTTCGACGGCTTTCATGAACTCATCGGTGACCCGAACCGAGTTGTTAGCATTTTGATACTGTATCGACAGCATATCGTGACCATTGAGGCCCATATCGAATCCGGCTTCGGCGAGCACACGGGCCTTGCGCTCTTCGCGCGCCTTGCACCAGATAAACTCCTCAACATCCGGGTGATCAACATTGAGTATCACCATCTTTGCTGCTCGGCGAGTCTTACCGCCACTCGCAATCGTACCGGCACTTGCATCAGCCCCGCGCATAAAGCTCACCGGGCCTGAAGCTCGACCACCACTAGAACTCAATCGCTCCATACTTCCGCGTAGTGTACTGATGTTGAGTCCAGCCCCTGAGCCACCCTTAAATATCATCCCCTCTTCACGATACCAGTTAAGAATGCTCGGCAGATCATCATCGACATGAAGGATGAAACATGCACTCGCTTGCTGTCGTCTGTCTGGTGTTCCAATATTAAACCACACTGGGCTGTTAAAGGCCGCTCGCTGCGATGCAAGGATATACTTGAGTTCTGCGTTAAATGTATCGGCTTCTGCGTCATCGGTAAAGTAGTCGTGGTCAAAGCCATACCGTGTTATCGTATCGGCAACGCGGTTAATGAGGTCTTTGAGGCCCGATTCACGCATGTCAGTTCCTGGTGTACCATGAAAATATTTCTGTGCCACGATGTTCACTGCATTTTGACTCCAGGTATCTGGAAACTCTATATCATTCTGCTCAAATACCGTATCGCCAGTGCTCGGGTTTGTGATTTTCGAATCCCGTTTAACCCATGTAAACTGATCATAGACATCAGTTCCTTCGTCTGTAAAATAACGCTTTGTTACCAGCGCACTTGCCGTACCCGCCATATATCCCTCCTTGGTTTGTATATGTTTGTTAGATAAATGTTATGTGTTTTTCACAAAGCTGTCCTCCACCTCTAGAAAAACAGATTGTGCCTTACGTGTCGTCAGAAGAAAGGGTCGAAGCAATGGTACGTGCTTCTGCGATTGCCTGTTCGAATTCGTCCAGCGTACTAAAACCTCTATAGACGCTCGCAAATCGCACATAGGCAATGGCATTGCGTTGTCCAAGTTCCTTCAGTACGAGATCGCCTATAGCTTTTGATGGCACTTCGTTTTCGCCAAGTCCATAAAGCGCATCTTCGACATAGGAGACAACCTCTTCGACCTCGACATCGGCGCTCAGAAACTTTCCGACGCTACGCAGTATGGCCGCCGACAGTTTTCGACGATCAAATAGCTCGCGTTCGCCATTTTTCTTACGTATTGCTAGGTTTGGCCGCTCAAGTCGTTCATAGGTCGTATACCTATACCCGCAGGTAAGACACTCGCGGCGGCGTCGAATCGAGTCGCCTTCGCCCGCGTCCCGAGACTCGACAACTTTTGTTTCCGGGTGCGTACACCGTGGACACTTCATACCCTTCTCTCCTTCTCTGTCAACAACTCCCTACAGCCCTCCTATGACATGTAGCTGGAATAACTATAACCCCTACATGTAGTGCTTGTAAAGTGTATTTTATGCAACATATAGCGTTTATGCTCCCTTTGTTGCTTTCCTCTTACCAGTATAAACCAATTGCCTAAAAACTACGTATCTTTCTTCTTTCGACGAAGGAAAGCCGGGGTGTCTGACTCGTTTTCGTCAACACTTCGCCATATGTGTGTTGGGTCATCGTCGTCAGCCGTAAAGTGCGTCGCAACTGGAGCATTTTCATCAACCGACATACTTGAAAGTACTGTATCATCCGGCAACGAACTGGTAGACGGAGCTGGCTGTTTGTCTTGATCGGCACCAAATGAAGAAGTGTCATTTGCAAACGCCGCTGCCTGCTCTTCGAAGTATTGACTATCAAACCCGGTAGCAATGACCGTAATAATAAGCTCGTCTTCCATTTCCGGTTTAAGGGTCGCGCCAAAGATAATGTTTGCATCGGGAGCCACTGCACTGGTAATAATTTCGGCCGCTTCTTGAATTTCGCTCATGCTCATATCGTAGCCACCGGTAACGTTGAAAAGAACCCCCTTTGCGCCGTCGATCGAAACCTCGATAAGCGGTGACTCGATAGCCTGTTGCGCCGCCTGGGCCGCCCTGTTGTCACCGCTGGCCCGACCAATGCCCATAAGCGCACTACCGGCATGACTCATAACAGCCTTCACGTCAGCGAAGTCGAGGTTGATAAGACCATGTTCGGTGATAAGTTCAGAGATACCCTGAACACCCTGTCGCAGAACATCGTCAGCGATCTTAAAAGTCTCGAGTAACGGAGTCCTGCGGTCGATTGTTTGCAGTAACCGGTCGTTCGGTATAGTAATGAGGGTGTCTACCTGACGCCCGAGATGGGCTATGGCCCATTCGGCATTCGAGCGACGCTTCTCGCCTTCAAAACTAAATGGTTTTGTTGCCACCCCTACGACTAACACACCCATTTCTTTTGCGGCTTGTGCGACGACATGACCAGCACCCGAACCGGTACCACCACCGGCACCAATCGTCACAAACGCCATGTCCGCCCCATCAAGTGCCTTTTTTATCTCATCAATTGATTCTTCGGCAGCCGCTTGTCCGACTCGGGGATCAGCCCCCGCGCCAAGTCCACGCGTCGTATCCTTACCGATATGTATCTTAATATCGGCCTTAGAGTTGTGGAGGGCCTGGGCATCGGTATTGACTGCAATAAACTGTACCCCCGTTAGTCCCGCATCTTTCATGCGGTTGACGGCCGATCCGCCGGCGCCACCCACGCCAATGACTTTGATATTTGCAAATGTTTGTATGGCGGCTGGTTGTACTTCTGGCATAGTGATTATGTTTCTCCCCACGTTTGTTCACAAATAGTATACACGCCTTTTTGCAACTTGCCTAGCCTTACCATATAAGTTATTCAGAAATATCTGCTGAACAACTTTTATGAACGAAGCTTGCCAAACACCCCTGTTATTTTGTTGCTTATGGAGTGAAGAACGTTACCTGACTTGCCATGGCCGGCATCGGATTTTTCAGACCGGGCACCTCGTTCGCTACGCGTCAGGTCGCTCAACATGAGCCCCACGGCTGTCGCAAATGCCGGATGCGCAACCTCGTCCCCGACACCACCAAGCCCACTCGGTCTTCCAACTCTCGCGCTCAACGATAAAGCTTGTTTAGCATAGTCAGCGATACCTCGCAGTTCTGCGCCGCCGCCGACAAGCACCACG
Source organism: Saccharimonadaceae bacterium (SeqCode) (assembly GCA_039812985.1). GTDB lineage: Bacteria > Patescibacteriota > Saccharimonadia > Saccharimonadales > Saccharimonadaceae > JAPUDS01. Next base: position 10,608 of record JBDHUL010000014.1, on the reverse strand, counting down.
CCGCCAGGTAGCTTTGCAACTCTGCCAACCTTCTTTAGTTCTGCCGTAATCTGCTCAAATATCTCCTCAAGCCGAGCATCAACGATCATGTCAATATCGGTCGTATCAAATTCATGCTTCTCACTGCCAATCGTAACCGTCACTCTTTCAGCCTTCCCGCGACGAAGGTCAGAGTGAGCAACCGCGTATTCTAGTTTCACTTTCTCCGCAACGTCTAAATCAACTTTCAGACCAATCGCAAGATCATTCGTAATGTTGTTGCCGCCGACTGCGAGTACTGCTGTATGTATAAGATCACCCTCGTCAAACACGACAAGATTGGTCGTGCTACTGCCCATATCGACGAGCAGCACACCGTTCTCCATTTGCTGCTCGGTAAGCACTGCACGGGCCGCCCCAAGCCCCGAGAGCATCACCATCCCAATGCTCGTTTCAGTCATTTCACAAGCCTTTTCAAGATTCTTGATGTGAGGAGCGAGCGCCGTAATAACATAGGCATCGACCTCTAGCCGTACACCTGTCATCCCCAGAGGATCTTTTATATTTTCCTGACCGTCAAGCTGGTAGCTCCGCGGCGTTACTTCGACGATTTCGCGATTCGCCGGGAGCTGCACGACAGTTGCCGCATCTTCCACCCTGGCAATATCTTCACTACTTATTTCGTGGCCATTCGATCCAACCGCTATAACTCCCTTCGAAGCAATCCCAACCACATGCGACCCGTTGACGCTCACAGCTGCGCTGTGTATCTGATGACCGCTCATGCGTTCGGCCGTCTCAAGTGCTTTATCAATCGCCTGCGCTGCCCCGACAAGGTTCACGACAGTGCCTTTTCTCATACCAGTATTCGGTTCAGTCGCCACGCCAACTACCGTCGGCGAGGCAGTATGTTCATCAAAGTGTCCGACCACGACGCGGACATGCGAAGTCCCGACATCGAGACCAACCGCATAACGAGAAGATTCTTGCATACCCCGTATTATACCATAGCGCTTATGACAGAGGTGCGCCTATTTTTATAACTGCGTCAGTATTTCCGCACCGTGCTCAGTCACCAATATCGTGTGTTCAGCATACGCGCTTGGGCTGCCATCACGTGTGGCTATTGTCCAACCGTCGGGGCGCTGAACAATAGCTTCGCTCCCCAGGGTCGTAATAGGCTCAATAGCAATCGTGTCGCCCGGACGCAGTAATGGTCCCGTTCCGGCCCGGCCGTAATTTGGAATATCTGGCGGTAGATGCATTTCTTTGCCTATGCCATGACCCACAAGTTCGCGTACAATTCCGAGCCGTCCTTCGCGTAGCACCTTCTCGACCGCTGCTGAGATATCGCCCACTCTCGTCGCACCTTGCACGGCATCAATCCCGGCATAGAGCGCCCTTTCGGTGTAGTCGATAAGGCGTTTGGTATCACCGCTCGGTTCGTCATCGATCATCATGCAAAACCCACTGTCAACACACATGCCCCGAAACCGTATCACTAAGTCGAAGCTTACCACATCTCCTCGTTGCAACACATAGTCGGTCGGGACAGCGTGAACCACCTCGTCATTTGTCGATATGCATATCACTCCCGGAAAATTCACACTTGGCTCTTTGTACGTCGGAGTCGCTCCGTAGTGTGCAATACGTTTTTCCGTGAACCCATCAACGTCTTTTTCACTCATGCCAGCATGAACAAACTCGCGTATGTCACGAAAAATACTCGCAAGTACCTTTCCGCCCTCACGCATAGCATCCAGTTGTTGCGGCGATTTTTCACCAGTTACGAGTTTTGACACGCTTCCATGACCTCCGCGTATATTCGGTCATGGACTTCACCGGCCGAACCAACCCCATCAAGATGTACTATCCGTACGCCCTTTTCGGCAAGTATACCGAGCACGGGGTACATTTTTTGGCGATATATTGTCATGCGTTTGGTAATAGTTTCTGGAGTATCCTCCATGCGCCCACGCATCGCAAGCCGTTGCATAATCTCGTTTTCAGGCACTTCCAACACAACCACCACATCGATCGCTTGATGAATTGCCTCCAGGTACTTACCGAGCCATTCAGCCTGTTCTTTCGTCCTCGGAAAACCATCAACAATAGTGTTCGGGAACTTTGCGGATATCGCTTCTTGAATTGCGCTATCAAACACTGCATACGTTAACTCGTCACTTATCAATTCGCCCGCTTTGAGCTTATCAATGACCGCCGGGTCGGTGCTCTGACGCAGCATTTCACCCGTGCTCAACCATTTCCACCCCTGCCGCACCGCGAGCATTTGCCCTTGCATGCTTTTTCCGGCTCCAGTTGGCCCAAACATCAATATCATAGTACTTGTACCCTTTATTTACGTAGCGTTACACTTTATTGTAACGATTCTTTGACCAGTTTGGCAACCAGTGCGCCATCGGCAGTATTGCCAGCCTGGGCTTTAACTGCACCAATCACTCGCCCCATGTCTTTGATGCCTTCTGGATGCAGTTCTGCCACCACCCGATCAATAAGCTCTTTTACCTCACCCTCACTCAGCTGCTTGGGCAAATACCCTCGAAGGATATCGCGTTCGGTCCGTTCTTTAACCGCACTCTGTTCATTTCCACCCTGATCAAACATCATAGCCGCTTCATCGCGCTTTTTTACTTCACGAGCCACCACTTGTTCAATGGCCGCTTCGTCTAGCCCGACCTCACGAACCTTTTTCGCCACTTCCTCATAGAGTATTGCTGACTTTAAACCCTGTAGCGTCTGAGTCACTAGTTCATCACGAGCAAGCATAGCGGCTTTCAAGTCCGCCTGAATCCTGTCCTTCAACACCGACATTAGCGAACTCCGAGTCGGATTTTCTGCATCTTGTCGTTTTTACGACTTTTGCGGATAATGGCTTTTTTACGACGCTCAGTCTTGCTCATGTCTTTTGCAAAACGCTGGCCGAGCTTTGCAGTGGCGAGTACGCCAGATTGCATCACTTTGCGGTTGAAACGACGAATCAGGTTTTCATTCGCTTCTCGGTCATCTTTACGGGTAACTTGAATCATACAATGGGACATTTTAACAGGTTTTTTCTCATATAACAACAGATAGTGTCTGTTTTATTGTCAAAACGCCCCCAGCAACCTATTTGAGCAACGCGTCCATAAGGGCCATACGCAAGAACATGCCATTACCTGCCTGGTCAAAGTATTTGGCGCGCGGGTCGCTATCGACTTCGACAGATATTTCTGTCACGCGAGGGAGCGGGTGCATCAGTATGGCGGTTTTTGATACCTTTTTCATTAGTTCAGCATCGATCACAAACGGATCAAACCGTTCGTCGCTCCGCTCGTCTTGCATGCGAGTCCAGTAGATCACACCGGCATCTCTGACCGCAATTTCCGGATCTTCGGCCAGCTCATATGAGGTCGCGTGATCCTCGAGATAGTTTTTGATCTCGTCGTCAATTTGCAATTCCTGCTTTGAGAGAAAAATAATGTGATTATTCTTGCCCATCGCAAGTATTTTTGCCAGACTCCGAGCCGCTCTACCTCTCTTGAGATCGCCGCCAATCACCACCCTTAGTCCATCCAGCGTTCCTTTCTCTCGCCAGATTGTATAGAGATCCAGAAGCGATTGTGTTGGATGCTCCCCTTTGCCGTCACCAGCGTTGACAATATTCATATCGTCAAACTGCATGGCCGCTCGCGCAATACTGCCGGTTTCGTGGTGTCGTATCACCACAATATCACTGCGATACTGGCGTAACATCGACAGCGTATCTTCGAGTGTTTCACCCTTTGCTGCTGATGAAAATTCCTTGGCATTTTCCGTCGTGTTAACTCGCATACCCATATGCTGCGCCCCAAGCGAAAATGATAGCCGCGTTCGTGTTGATGGTTCATAAAACAGGAGCGTCACTTGACGTCCCTGGTGGCACCGGAAGAGACTGTCCCTATCTGTCTCAAAGTGCCGTCTCATCTCGTCGGACGCCATAAAAAGGTTCATAAGAAAGTCCCGCTCAAACTGCTCTGCTGAAAGTATGTGCATGTAGACTATTTTACCCCTCGACGTTTTCCAGGCGCAAGAGCTTTCCTTCGATACTTCTTCGTCCCCGCCATTCGTTGAGGATAAGCTCAAACCAGACATCAACCGTGTCTTCAACTTCTGACAAAAAGCGCTGAGATGCATTCCAGGCTACCATTCGAAACATCGCGCCTGCCGTATCGACGAACGTATAACCAACATGTTGGCCATTATTGCCCATTGTCCGTCGTGCCACTACTCGCGCCCCTCGCACACAAAAAACCGGTTCAGGATTGCCGTTACCGTATGGTTCAAGGCGCCGCAATTCATCGAGCAACAATTCGTCAAATCCGGAGAATGCCGTGCGTTCTTCATCAGCCTGCGCTAAGAGATGTCGTTGCTGGTTTTCGAGTCCTTGCGACCGATAAAACGTGTTAACCGCCCCTCGCCATGAATCAATCGATGCCACCTCTAGCGTCACACCCGCCGCTAGTTTGTGCCCTCCGCCCCTAATGAGCAACGTCTCAGTCGCGCGTATAGCCTCGACTGCGGAAAAGTCGCCAAAACTTCGCGCCGACCCCTTGGCCGTGCCATCCTCAAGCTCCTGTAGTACAAATGTTGGTTTATGGTACGTTTCTAGCAGCTTTGCCGCTACAATCCCGATAATCCCGTGGCTCCAGCTCGTATGACTCACCACAAGTACGTCATCTGCCGCATACCGCTCAGCCTGTTGGGAAGCGGCGCGAAATATCCTATCCTGCTCAACTCGACGTTCGGTATTCATCATATCAAGACGCTCCGCGAGCATTAGAGCCTGTTTTCGATCGGTTGCAGTGAGCAGATCAAGTGCCAACTGCGCCGTCTCGAGCCTGCCGGCAGCATTTAGCCTCGGCCCGAGTCCAAACCCCAGCGAACGAGCATTCAATCCGCTTGGCTCAACGCGCGCAACTGCCATGAGCATCCTTAACCCGACACGCCGCGTTTTCCGCATAACTTTCAGTCCCCAGTAGACATTGACCCGGTTCTCCCCGCGCAACTGAACGACGTCACACACAGTACCAAGCGCTACCAAATCAAGTAACCACTTTTCTTGCCCCATCGGCATGCCATCAAGCCGCGTCTGAAGCGCCTGAACCAACTTGAACGCCACACCAACGCCAGCTAGATCGACAAACGGATACAGAGGCTTTTTCTGTCTCTCTTCTGGCTTTATGCCTCCTCGATCTTTTATTTCAAATCCACTATACGCCTCAGGATTGTCATAAAGCAGCCGTTTCGGGTTGATAACGGCGACCGCAGGCGGCATCGTCTCTGCCACCGAGTGATGGTCCGTCACAATAACATCAAGCCCCAGTGTCGCGGCATGGGCTATTTCGGTATGGCTCAGGCTGCCACAGTCAACGGTTACGACGAGCTGCGCACCATTTGCCGCAAGCGTATCTAGAGCAGAACTGCTCAGACCATATCCTTCGACAAACCGATTCGGTATAAACACAGTCGCATTCAACCCAAATTTTTCAAAACTTTCGAGCATCACGGTTGATGCGGTCAATCCATCGATATCATAGTCGCCATATATGACTACCTTTTCGGTACGTTTTTTAGCTTGCACCAACCGATCAACCGCTTTATCCATATCGGGCAATAAAAACGGATCATGCTTTTCGGCGTCATAATCCGGCGACAAAAAAGCCTCGCGCGCACCCCTCGATCCGTACCCTCGTTTTTTAAGTATTTCGTCAACCAACGTCATCTTAACAGACTACCACACTGCGGGATATCTGGCATTTGAGTTCAGTCCGCCTAAAGATGACCGTCGGAGCAAGGCGTATACACCATACGCCGAGCGATGGAGCGAAAACCCGCGCAGTTCGCGTTAGCCCTCAGATGTCACGCATCGTTGGGATTGGTGCGCTTGCGACCCGCCTGAGCCTGCTGAGACTTTATCACGATACTCTGTAGTTCTTTGAAGATAACGAAATGTTTGTTTGTTGAATAGATTTTCGTATTGCCTTGTTTTTCGCTGATGAGAAATCCGACTTTCTCAAGTCGCTTGAGTTCACGCTGTATATTGCCCGGGTCTTCTTTTATGAGTTTCGCAAGACCTCGTACGTGCGTCCGGAAGTCGGGGTACTTCGCATACACGACGATAATCTTTCTGCGGACTCTTGACGTGATAAATACATCTAGCATACTCGTTCGGACACCCCTTACGTTTGTATCGTTTGTTGCTAATTATTCTACATTCCCGCACCAACAAATGCAAGTCCCATTTACGGTAAGTACGTCCACATTCACCGCCATCTCAAGATAACGTCATTGAGGCTCTCCAGGGTCGTCTCTCGATCAGGCACGTCGTTCACCTCATAGTAGTGGTCGGTAAAAAGATAGTTGTCAGTAACGCTCAGGATATGCAGTTCGTCGGCAAGCAAGTGCGCCCTGTCCACCGCCACGACCGATGCCACTGGTGTTGCAAGAACTACTTTCGCCACATTTAGCGGCTTCAAATATTCAAATGCGGTATCAAGACTTGAGCCATTGGATAACCCATCCGAAACAAGAATCACGTTATTCTCTCGCAACATAGACGCATCGACTATACCCCCCGAACCCAGTAGTTGATGTATAGCGCTCATCTTGATCCGTTTTTGGTCTTCAAGATACCCATGAAACTCGTTGTAGTATGCCTCGATCTCGCCAGTGGAAAACATCCCATTGTATACAAACTTACCGTTTTGGTTGAGGTTCCCGAACGTAATACCTTCGCCTGGCACCTCTATGGCTTCGCTGAGCATCATCGTTAACGTAGTATGAAGCTCTGCCGCTATCTGGCCTCCGACCTGCACCCCGCCTTCGCTCAGCGCAACCACGACCGTGTTTTCATAACGATACGCTCCCAGCTGCTCCGCCAACATTACCCCCGCTTCGGCTCGCGACTCAAAATACATATGCTTTTGATTATATAGGAGAGCCCTTGTCTCTCCAACTTGTCTCAAAATAACTCGACAGGCGCGAAGTCTTTCGCCCATATCGACACCCACTGTCCTATACTAGTTCCATGAACTACTACGAGCTGTCACCGCTCATCATCACTCATGCAACTGAGTCAGTACTCACATATGCCTCTGTGAGCCATCTACAAAGAGGGCAAATCGTGTTAGTCGAGGTAGGCAAAAAACGTGTCCCTGCCGTAGTACTCAAAGCAACAATAAAACCTCCGTTTGCTACAAAAGAAATCGTGTCACTACTCGAACCAATCCCCCTACCCATACCACTGCTAGCCGTACAGGCCTGGCTTGCCGATTATTACGCCTCACGCCCTGCTCTTGTATGGCGAACGATGCTGCCGTCGGGCCTTACAAAAAAACGACGGGCAGTGCCTACTGTCACAACATCCCCCCGGCGCCACAGCCAAGCAATCATCCTTAATTCGTCGCAGCAACATGCCGTTAAGACTATCCTCCGTACCCCGTGCGGTACCCACCTCCTTCATGGCGTTACTGGCTCAGGAAAAACCGCGGTCTATATTGAACTCGCAAAGCATGCTATAGCCGCCGGACAATCCGTTATTATTCTTGTTCCGGAAATTGCCCTTACCCCGCAGTTGGTTGCTGAATTTACCCCCCACTTCGACCAGGTGCGCGTTACTCACTCAACCATGACCGAGGCTGCCCGGCACACACTCTGGCAAACCGTCCTCCGCGCCTCCGCACCGCAAGTCATCATTGGCCCGCGTAGTGCCCTCTTTATGCCTGTTAAAGACCTTGGGCTAATCGTTATCGATGAATGCCACGAACCAGCCTTTAAACAGGAGAAAGCGCCTCGCTACTCCGCCCTCCGCGCCGCGAGCGTTCTGTCAAAATACGCCGGAGCGCGTCTCGTACTTGGCAGTGCCACTCCCTCCGTGACCGACTATTATCTTGCAAAACAAACAGGCGCCGTCCTCGAACTTCCTACTCGCGCCCGAAAAAACACGGTTGCACCAACGATGACGCTCGTTGATATGACAAAACCATTGCACTTTACTCGTTCAACGTTCCTCTCAAACCCCATGCTCAAGCACATAGAAGCAACACTCGCAGGTGGAACACAGGCCCTACTTTTTCACAACCGTCGAGGATCTGCCCCTATAACACTCTGTGACCAATGCAGCTGGAGCGCCACATGCCCTCGTTGCTACACGCCATTGACCCTCCATAATGACGAGTTCCGTTTGCGGTGCCATCTGTGCGGCTACACCGAACGCACACCCACAAGCTGTCCTGACTGTCATAGTGCAAACATCGTTCATAAAGGCATCGGCACTAAGCGAATCGAAGAAGAGCTTCAGCGCCTTTTCCCGACGGCCCGTATTGCCCGTTATGACGGCGACACCGACCGCAGCGTCGAGAATGACTATCAGCAGCTTTACGACGGTACTATCGATATCATCGTTGGCACGCAGGTTATTGCCAAGGGCCTCGACCTGCCTCATCTTCGTTTTGTAGGAGTTATCCAAGCCGACAGCGGCCTTGCTCTCCCAGATTATCAGTCGAGCGAACGCGTTTTTCAACTACTCGCCCAAGTTGTTGGTCGTGTTGGACGTAGTGAGCACGAAACAGACATTGTTATCCAAAGCTATCAGCCGACCCATCCCAGTGTGGCCTTTGGTATTGATCAAAACTATCGGGAGTTCTATGACTGGTGTATAGCCGAACGAAAACGCGCCGGATTTCCTCCCTTTAGCTACCTTCTTCGTCTGACAGCCGTATATAAAACAGAGGCGGGAGCCATACGAGCCGCCCAGGCTCTTGTCCATCAACTTCGTGAATACATTTCTTGTTCAACCACTATATTCGGCCCTGCTCCGGCGTTTTACGAACGCCTGCGCGATACGTACCGCTGGCAGATTATCCTCAAAAGCCCCAAGCGCGCTGACCTTGTACGTATCATTGCCCTCCTCCCCCCAAAGGGATGGCAAGCTGAACTTGATCCGGTAAGTCTTTTATAGACCGCCGACTTCATCTGTTATAATAACCACGATGACAAAAGACGATATTATCACGCTCCCCCACCCGTCCCTACACAAACGCTCACAACGTGTACATGTTATGACGACGGAAACTCAGCAACTTATCGACGACATGCGCGCGGCCGCACTTGATTGGGAGGCCTCTCGCCCGCACGAAGTCGCCGTAGCTCTCGCTGCGGTACAGATTGACCGCTTGGAGCGGGTTGTTATCGTGAGGGCGGATTTCGATAACAAAAACAATAAAGAATTCATTGCCCTTATCAACCCAGAAGTCGTAAAGGCCGAAGGAGAGCAAGTGACCGAACACGAAGGATGTCTCAGCGTTGGACACCGCCTCTACGGTCTTGTACCGCGTTACGAAAAAATTCGTGCTAAAGCCCTCGATGAACAAGGCCGTGAGGTACGAGTCAAAGTTGACGGATTTATGGCCCGTGTCTTACAGCACGAAATAGACCACACTAACGGCATATGTTTTGTTGACCATATCAAAAATAACCATAACGCTTTTTTCCAACTCACGGACAAGGGCGAATTGGAGCCTGTCAGCTATGACTACGCCATCAAGACTGGTATTTTTCGGGACTGAAGATTTTAGCGTTTCGTCTCTGAGGGCACTTATTGACGCCGGGTACGACATTGCGGCTATTGTTACCAAACCGGATACCGTAAGGGGGCGGGGTCGTAAAATATTTGTTCACCCTGTCAAACAGATAGGTCTTGACCATGGCATACTTGTTCTGCAACCCGAAAAACTACGTGATATCACGAACGAGCTACAACAACTCAATGCTAGCGCTGGTGTTCTAGTATCTTTCGGAAAAATTATCCCGCAATGTGTACTCGATATTTTCAACCCAGTCGGCATTATCAACATCCACCCTTCTCAACTGCCAAAGTACCGCGGACCAAGTCCTATCGAAGCCACCATACTCGCCGGCGACACCCATACGGCCGTAAGCATTATGAAACTTGATGCAGGCATGGATACAGGTCCTGTATATGCACAGCGAGCCGTCTCCATACATGGAAATGAGTCAAAGCAATCCCTCATGGGTATACTTGCTGAGGTTGGTGCTCGACTGCTCATATGCACCCTTCCAGATATCCTTTCCGGCCAGCTTGCGCCAAAGCCACAAGAAAATATCGATGCTTCTATAACAACACTCATTCGAAAAGAAGATGGCATTCTAGATCCCTTAACAGATACAGCTACGACTCTAGAACGGAAAACTCGTGCTTACCAAGGCTTCCCAAAACCACGCCTGTCTCTCTTCAACAACGATGTTATAGTTACATCGGCTTCTATCGTCGAAAACGAGACCGACGGCGCTCTAGTCATCCCTTGTGCTGAGAAAACCTGGTTTTCAGTTGAACGTCTCATCGCTCCAAGCGGGCGAGAGATGAGCGGTGCTGACTTTGTTCGCGGATACACTAAACAAACCTAAGATTTTAAAATCTTAGGTTTGTTTATGTTAGGCTTGGCCTAAAATAGCGCCTGAGTTCTGTGAGATCTCAGCCTTTAGCTTTTCGAGCTCACCAGCTACAACTTGACGATAGTCGGGACGGTTCAACTCCAGCCATTTCAAAGAGCCGTATTCACATAAAACATC
>JBDHUL010000013.1:0-18402 GCA_039812985.1 Saccharimonadaceae bacterium (SeqCode) | reverse complement strand
CCACTGCCATTCTTTGGAAATGCCACAACTTCGCGGATGTTATCTTCACCGATGAGTACCATAAAGATTCGGTCGATACCGAAGGCACAGCCAGCATGTGGCGGCGCACCGAACTTGAATGCATTTAGCATAGCGCCAAATTTTTCTTCGACGTATTCGGGCGAGAAATTGAGCAGGCCAAAGACTTTGTACAGCACCTCAGGGTTGTGGTTGCGTACGCCGCCGCTACAAATCTCGTAGCCATTCATCACCATATCGTACTGGTCGGCCACGATATCAAGTTTGTTCTCAGTCTCTAGCAATGCTTTCATACCGCCTTTGGGCATGCTAAATGGGTTGTGGCCAAAGTCCATTTTCTGAGTCTTTGCGTCAAATTCGTAAAACGGAAAATCTATTATCCACGCCAACGCCACGACGTTTGGATCTTTGAGCCCAAAGTGTGTTGCAAATTCGCTACGGAGCTTGCCAAGCACAGCGTTTACCGTCGCGCGTTTGTCGGCACCGAAAAACACCGCATCACCGTCACTCGCGCCGAGCTTTTCTTTCACAGCACTCAGTTCTGCTTCACTGAGGAATTTGGCAATTGGACTCTTAGCTTCGCCATTTTCATAGGTAATATATGCGAGACCACCCGCCCCCTCACTTTTAGCAACTTCCGTAAACGAGTCTATCTGTGAGCGGCTCAGGCTCGCACCACCCTTCACGCAAATTGCTTTGACGCATTCAGCATTTTTGAACACCCCAAAATCAGTCTCGCTAAAAACATCGGTTAGTTCAATCAGTTTCATATCAAACCGTAAATCCGGCTTGTCCGAGCCATAGGTTTCCATAGCTTCGGTGTATGGAATTCGTGGCACATCGTCACCAAATTTCAAAGTTTTGCCCGCAAAATCAGTCACGAGAGACTTGATAAGTGGTTCCATTTCGCTACGAACTTCTTCGCCGTCTTCGACAAATGCCATCTCAAGGTCGAGCTGATAGAAATCGCCGTACAGACGATCGGCACGAGGGTCTTCGTCACGAAAACAAGTGGCGATCTGGTAATAGCGCGGCACGCCGCCCACCATGAGGAGCTGTTTGAACTGCTGTGGCGCCTGAGGCAAGGCATAGAACTTGCCTTCATGCACACGTGACGGCACCAGAAAGTCGCGCGCGCCTTCCGGACTACTGTTGGCTAAAATTGGCGTTGTTACTTCGGTAAAACCGTGTGCCTCCATGTAGTCGCGCATGTATTTGTTATATGCGGCACGTTTCCTTAAGGTATCTTGCACCTTTGGACGGCGCAGGTCAAGATAGCGATACTTGAGGCGAAGTTCTTCATTTGCCTGCGCTTCGGCAAAGGGTTGGATTGGCAGTGTCTCGGCACGGTTCAGGATAGTGAGGCTATCGACCGCAATTTCAATGTTACCAGTCGGAATTTTTTCATTGCGCAGCTCTTCGGCGCGTTCGCACACAGCACCTTCGGCGCGGATAACATACTCGTCGCGGAGTTCTTCGGCAACCCTAAAGCTCTCGGCATGCTCGGGGTTGATAACAAGCTGTAGTAGCCCGGTGTGATCGCGTAGGTCAATGAAGATAAGGCCGCCATGGTCACGGCGCGAGTGCACCCAGCCACTGACACTGATGTGCTGGCCTATCTTATCGACTGCATCGCTGGCGATAGTTCGTTGCATAGGGTTTGGCTCCTTGTTTAGTATGATGTATTTGGCTGAATATCAGGGTCGTATCCACGAAATAGGCGCTCCTGGCCTATCTACCGACCCGTTCATTGCTATTATCGCTACCAAATATGTATGTCATTGGGGTATATTTTACCACTGTTAGAGAGTTCCCGCTAGACATTGATGCTCGACGGCGGGCTATTGTTGTCTTTGGGGTTATGTTCCGCTACTGCCCGCAGGTCATCAAAACTATCGAACTCATCGACAATCTTCTGTCCGAGCAGTACTTCGAGCACATCTTCGAGACTCAGAAGACCAACCGTTTCACGGTACTGGTTGACGACCACAAACAGATGGTGTTTTGTGGTAATGAATCCGTGCAGGGCATGAGAGAGTGTCTGCGTTTCGTGCACGTAGTATACCCGTTTTTGCATGGCCTTTTCGGCGGTTTTACTCCCGGTTTTAAAATCAATTAGATCATGCAGATACAGCACACCAACCACGTGGTCGAGGTCGCCGTCGTAGACCGGAAACCGACTATGTCCGGTTTTGTAGAGTTCATCAATGACCAGTGGCCCAAGGGTTTCGCTCGCAGGCAGCGCATCAATCATACTCCTCGGCGTCATAACGCTCGCCACAGTTCTGCCGTCAAACACGAACCCGGCCTCGAATCGCTTGAGCTGGTCTTTGCTCATCACTCCAGGTGAACGTTCGACGAGCTCAAGCAGTTCGCGCGACGAATGCACGACCGTATCGGCACTGAGCGCCTCGCGGTCGCGTAACCAACCAAGTGCTGGACGAAGCATCGTTGCCGCCTTCGCAAGAAACGGCCGTAACTTTTGACTCACCCGATCCGCCATACGCTCGACAAATGCTGCGCGGAACCACACCGGCACTAGCAGTACCGCGGCCGTCCCCACTAACACTCCGCCAACAATACCGTATACGTAGACACAGTAGGTGATAAAGGCCGAGATGATCAGTGTTTTTATCACAAACTGTAACGCGTTTATGTACGGCGACAGAGCGATTTGCTCGACTTCACGCTGTGCCGTCACATCGCCTTCGGCCGCCCGTCGCGCCCGTTCACTATCCGAGAACTCAGGGTGCGCTGAAAACCGCATCGCCGCAACAAGGACGAGCACACACCAACCGAAAAAAACGATAACGGTTTGCATCACTTTAATTGTACTATCTTTCAGCCAAAAACGAGTATACTAGAAGAGACATAACGCAAGTGGAGGAACGATGGACCGAACAAAATGGATAGTAATTGTGCTGCTGTGCGCCGTAGGGCTTGGCGGTTTGATATATATAACAAAAAAGGACTCTGTCAATGTCGATACGGTTGACGCCGCAAAGATCATTTCGTCCACTTCGACAGTCATCGGCGACCATGTCTACGGTAAACCAGATGCCAAAGTGGTATGGTTTGAATACGGCGACTTCCAGTGTCCTGGATGCACCGCGGCCGCACCGAACATAAAGAAGATCGCTGAAAAGTACAAAGATAAGGCCGCCTTCGTCTTTCGCAACTTCCCTCTCACGTCAGCTCATCCAAATGCTCTTGCCGCATCAAGCACTGCTGAAGCCGCCAGTCTGCAAGGCAAGTATTGGGAAATGCACGACCTGCTGTTTACCAACCACGATGAATGGGCCACGCTCAGCCCAGACACCCGTGACGAAAAGTTCAAGTCATACGCCGCCCAACTCGGGCTCAACGTCGATCAGTTCACGGCCGACCTTACCTCTAGTAAAGTACAGCGCAAAGTCCAGACCGATCGCGCGCTTGGCAACAAGGTCAACGTCACCGCTACGCCCACGCTGTTTATTGGCGCTGCAAAGGCTGACGGCGACACCCTGACGGACAACGTTATAAACAAAGACGGAGCCCTTCTTATGGATAAGCTTGACGCCGCGCTGAGAGCCGCCGGCGAAACCCCGCCAGCTCGGTAACGAGATGATCACAGCATAAAAAATAGATGGTCTCACAGGATAGTCTGAGGCCATCTATTTTGTTGCTAGCTGAGTAAGTATTGCTGCCACTCAGCCGGTAGAACTTCTACCTCAACCCGTTCAGCACGCGAGCGTGCTTTCACGATAGGTACGAGCATGTACGACTCCTTTAGGATACCGCCATAGTTAAGGCGTACCGCCGCTCATGGTGTTTTTTAAGCGCTTGTCGACCGTAGGCACCAGACGCAAGCGAGGTATGAGCGACGCGGACTATCATACCCCGGATGCCAGTTGGACGTCAAGCATAGACGTCATGGATTGAATAACAGAGGTAAAGTATCATTTTTCAACCGTCTATTGACAGTCTTTCCCCGTGCTATCCACAGTTTCTGTTCGTTGCTAAAACACTTTTTTGCGGCGTGCAACAATAACCGTGATAAGCATGACGATAAGTGTTGCGCCAACGACAAGGTAGTAGCCAAAGGAGGTTTCGGCAAAGGGAAGATGGACATTCATGCCGTACATTCCAAAGAATACGTTTGGTAATGCAATCAGCACAGTCGCAATGGTCAAAATCTTCATCGTACGGTTCAGTTCATTGCTGGCAATTGTCGTGTATGCTTCGCGAATATTGACGATGGTTTTTATGTTTGACAAACAGGCTTCGATAGACTGCTCGTTATTAAGAAGTAAGTCTTCAATAAGGTCTTTGTCCTGCTCAAATACGGGGATGTACTTGCCCAGCGTTAAGCGCCGCAAAATAACCGAAAGTGGCTGAAGGGCACTGAGAAATTCATTGAGCTCGTCTTCGACGAGCACGAAATCGACAAAGTCTTCATTTGCAACGCGGTGCTGACGCAGCTGACCGCGAATGACCTGGATTTTACGCGAGACACGGTTGATCACGTCTTCGTACTGGTCAACGATATTGTCCATGAGTAGCAAAAAAAGTTTCGTACGCTGTGTCGTCGCAAATTCGACCTGACCACTGAGAAACCGGTCAAGCCGCGGCAGACTTCGATAGGCGATGCTCAGGAACAAATCTGGGCCAATAACAAACAACACCGGTGACGTCATATCCTCGTAGCTTTTAGAGGTTTCGACATGACGAACATATATATAGGCATGATCACCGTCGCGTTCGAGACGAGGCATTTCGTCGCGGTCTAACGCGTCTTCGAGGTCCCCAAGATCAAGCTTGAACTGCTCAGACAACTGCACTATTTCATCTTTGGTCGGGTGCTCAACACTCACCCAAGCACCGGGCCGGTAGGCATCGAGCTGCTGCACCTCTTTAGAGCGGATTGATTTGAAATAATAGCTAATCATATGAGACATTATACCCTGAGTTCGCTTCGGACGATGCCTCTAATGAATGAACATGCTCACAAGCATTGCGCCCGACGCCAAAGCCATGGCAAAAAACGCCACCCATATGCCACCATACATGAGCGGGTTCACCGTATGATCGCCCATGATATTCTTATTCACCCCGATACGGGCAATCATGGTGAGAAGCGGCACCGCCGCAACACCATTGACCACAGCCGCCCAGACAAGTGCCTGAATAGGGTTAATGCCGGTGAAATTAATAAGCAGCCCGACCACCGTTGCGAGCACGATGACGAGGTAGAAGCCCTTGGCTTTTTTCACCTTGCGGCTGAGGCCTTCTTTCCAGCCAAAAGCCTCGGCGATCGCATATGAGCAGCTCCCGGCAAGTACCGGTATGGCGAGGAGTCCTGTGCCCAATATGCCTACAGAAAATATCAATTTTGCCACCAGTCCTGCGTTTGGAAAGCCCTGCACAAGCGGCTCAAGGGCACTGGCAGCATCTGCGGCCGTATTGATCTCAGTTACTCCATGGCTGTTCAAGACAGTCGCGCACACCACCATAATAAACCATGCTGTCATGGCTGCCAGCGTCATCCCGACGATATTATCGAGCCAAACATTTCGCAGAAAGTGCCGCGTTATTTTTGGTGCATGTAACCGGTTCAGGCCAAGCCGCTTGTGGGTTATTTCATCCTCAACAACCTCTGAGGTATCCCAGAAAAACAAGTACGGTGAGATGGTCGTTCCAATAAGTCCTACCATAATCATTATGACCTGAAAGTCAAAATGCACCCGCGTTGGGTTCAGCGTATCGACAAGCACCTGTCCCCACGGCTGCCCGACAACAAACGCTGTTATCGGGTAGGCAAACAACACGACGGCCAACCATTTGAGTATTTTGGCGTATTTTTTATATGGCACGAACAGCTCAAGACCCAATATGACAGCCGCAAAGCCAATTACCGCTGCCGTAAACGACGCTGACGGCACAAGCAGCTGTAACGTGGCCGCCATGGCACCAAAATCTGCACCGATGTTGACGATGTTCGCCACAACCACCAAAAAAAGTGCCAGATACAGCATCTTTTTGCTGTAGTTTTCCTTAATCAGTGCCGCGAGACCCTTGCCTGTCACCGCGCCAATCTTCGAACAGGCTCCCTGAACCGACAAGAGCAACGGATACATGAACGGAATCATCCAGAGCAGCTTGTATCCATACATCGCTCCTGCCTGACTATAGGTTGCGATACCAGATGGATCATCATCGGCCGCCCCAGTCACCAGCCCCGGCCCAAGCACCCGCAGTGTCCTCGAAAAACGTCCATGTGAGTGGATAGACCGACGCGCTCCTTTGGGAACGGTGAGCGGGTTCTTCATGGTGCCTATACTACCATAAACAGTTTATGTGGTACTATACCGGTATGCTGTTTCAGAGAAAATCCGTGCCACTGGGAGCACCAAACTTTTTGTCGATTTTTGAAGGAGTGGAGGGCGGTTTCGCGATATTTGCCGGTATTGTGCTGGGGCTTAGTTTTGGCCATGCTGGGCGCAACGTCCTTATCGTGACCGCCATCATTAGTATCGTCGTGAACGCCATTAACTCCAGTGTCGTACGGTTTAGTTCCGAGCACTACATCGACGAGCTTGATGGCCGTGAAAATCACAACTGGATACGCAGCTATCTTTTCCCGGCGGCGGTTGAGTTTGTCGTCTATATGATCGTTTCGGTCGTGTCGCTCCTACCGCTTCTGCTCATTGACGACCTGTGGACAGCTGTTATCTCTATGTGCGCCGTGACGGTCGTGATACTATTTGCAGCTGGTTTTTACAGAGGCCGCTTGCTCCTCCGGCGCGGACTGAAGGACGGGATTGAAATGGTGCTTGGCGGCCTCGCTATCATGCTCGCAGGACTTGGTGCTGGCTGGGCGCTCACGACCATGTTCTAGGCTGCCAAGACGAGGTCTTCTTTCCGAACATTGGTCGCTATCATTTCTCCGGTGAACCGGTCAACGACGTGGGTAAGTTTGTCCCCGATAACAACTCGAGAGACCAACATGGCTCTTTCTCCGTAGAGACGCCGTGCTCGTTGCTCGGCGTCAGTCGCCCGTTTGCCAGTAAATATTTCAAAAGGTCGGTATTCGTCGTTTTGCACCAGATAATTTTCTGACAACACCTTTAGGGCGGCCGCCCGACCAATACCCTCCGATACCACCTTACCGTGCTCAACACGAGCACCACACTGTGTGCACTCGAGTACGGCCGCGCACGGGTCACCACGGGTTGGCAGTCCGCAAAACGGACAGGTCATGTCAACCTCTTTACCCATCTCGGCATGCTGCTCAGTTTGGTTCATCCCGTTGGTAGCGCATTCACGGCCATACTCACCGGTGAGCGCCTCGCGGGCCACACTTGCGTCTCCGATAGACGATACGGCATTGCCGTTTTCTCGCAGTTTTATTGCCGCTGCCGTTCTTCGCCGCATATCCTCAATGAACGTTTCTTTGTCTTTGGACGATAGCGCCCGCCCTTGCACCTCAGAAATCGCACGCCAGTGTTCGGAAAATAAGTCCGTATGTTTATCAATGACCTGCATCGTATTTGTTCTGTCGATAAACTCAGAACCAGCATATGTTTTTCTACTCGTCTCAGCAAACAGTCCTTCATCGTACAGCGCTTTTATCGTTTCTGCCAGTAGTTCTACCTGCGTCTCCATGTCGTCTGTTTGCCAGTTAAGCAGCGCCGCGTCGCCCAGTACGTCTTCAGACGCCCGTCCGACAATACGCATGCGGATTACTTGTTCGATCTCTCGAAAACCACCCTCGCTGTTCCCGTCGAGTGAAAACAGCCGGCATGACACAGTACCGCGACTTGTTCGATAATACAAACGAACAAACGATCGCATCAGATCTCGGCGATACCCATCGACCGACGCCGTTCCGGCAACAACAGCATCCGGCACTTTTGATACCTTTATCAGTAGATTACCCTCCAGTTCGCCACGTCCAAAGGCATCCACCAGCAACGCCTCCTCATGCTCAAGTCGCAGACGTTCGGCTTCAAATGCATTCTCACGGGTAAATTTCCACCGCCCGGTTTCCATAGCTTCTTCTGTTTGCTCATGAAACGGCCGGTGTTTTGTGTCCGTCAAACAGTAGGCTGCTCCACCACGCATGACGTAATGAAGCTGTGTGTCAATATGGTACCCGAGACGTTCGCCAATGTCGGTTTTTTCTTCAAATTTCTGGTTTTCGATATAACGCTCATCAGTCTCTTGCTGACGAGTTTGAAATAATGATCGTTCTCGAGTTGTTTCGGCTTGTTGCATTAAAAATCTCTCGTTTTATCCGAGAGACATACAAAATAACACACGTGTTCATATATGTATTTCCTGCTCGGGAATAACCGTCTCAGACTATTTTCTTAAGAAGAAAGCAGCCTGTTTGCTGAAGCGGTGCTCGGACTTTTTTAAACAACTACCCTCATATTTTGTTCAAAATCACCGTTGCGGCACAGTCCGTGATTTACACACGGTTCCCCGCTTCAGCTGGCGTCTGTTTGTTAACATATATGATTATAGACCCAATATATGGCGTTTGCATATATCTCCTCACCACAAAATGTAGTAATTTTCCCTTCATACTCATGGTATCAATGCGCTTCATGTGCTGATATGACAGCAGATGTTTTATACTAGAGGACGTATGAAAACACTCAGTGCGCATCACCCACTTCGTATTTTTCTTGTCTCCGGACTACTTACGCTCGTGCTCGCAGGAGGGGTATTTGGCATCAAAGGTGCGTCTGACCTCTGGCTATTTGTCATACTTGTCCTACTCGAAGTGACCTTCAGCTTCGATAACGCCGTCATCAACAGTAAAATACTCGGACGCATGTCAAAGTTTTGGCAAACGTTGTTTTTGACCGTCGGTATCATATTTGCCGTGTTTGTCGTTCGCTTTGTGCTTCCTATTGTTATCGTTATGCTTTCAAGCCATCTTGACTTCGGTGCGGTGATCAATCTTGCGCTTCATAAACCAGCCGAATATAGCGAAACCCTGCATGAGGCCGCCCCGATTATCAACGGGTTTGGCGGAACGTTTTTACTCATGCTCGGTATTAGCTATTTTATGAACCGCAAAAAGGACATCCACTGGCTACAGAGGGTGGAAAGATGGCTATCGAAGATTGGGCGTTATGAAAGTTTCAAAGCTTTCGTCATGCTCAGTATCGCTATGGTGCTGTATTTTACGGTCGAGCCGGCCTACCGCGAACTCGTCCTCGTTGCTTCTATCGTCGGAACACTCGTACACATAGGCCTTGAGCTGTTCGGAGAATTTTTTGAGTCACAACAATCGAGCACACGAGCCCTCACCGGGATGGCGGCGTTCGCATCATTTGCTTATCTCAACGTTCTTGATGCCTCGTTCTCTCTAGACGGGGTGATCGGCGCCTTTGCGATTACCAATGACGTCCTGCTTATCATGGCTGGACTCGGTGCCGGTGCGCTATGGGTGCGTTCGCTCACGGTCTATTTAACGAGAACTGGAACCCTCGCCAAATACCGCTACCTTGAGCACGGTGCTCACTGGGCAATTCTCGCCCTAGGCATTATCATGCTCGTCAAACTGTACCATGTTGAGCCGCCAGAGTGGTTTGTCGGATCGGTAGGCATTGCCTTCGTCGCAACAGCAGTTGTTTCAAGCATCATCGAAAAACGTCGTGAGCGTCCTAGCGATAATTCGTAAAGTTCAACGGATAGTCGAGATCGGCATTTTTGAGTGTCGCCATCACGGCTTGTAGTTCGTCTTTGCTACTGCTCACAATCCTAACGGCATCGCCCTGAATAGATGGCTTTGCTTTTGGATGCGTCTCGCGAATCAGGCTCGAAACTTTTTTGGCCTTATCCTGAGTGAGGCCATCAACGAACGGTATATCATGCCAGGCACGCATGTTGGCCTCGTGAATTTCGCCTGAAAGGTCAAGGACTTTTGAGGTCATGTCGCGCCCAGCAAGTTTTTTACGAAACACATCGAGCACCTGTTCAATCTGCCATGCATTGTCGGCGATAAGCTTCACGCCCTTCTTGTCTCCCAGCCACTCTATAGAAGCGGCCGTCCCCTTAAAGTCGTACCGGTTTTCTATCTCCCGCACGGTCTGCTCAAATGCATTGTTCATCTCGGCTTTGTCATATGTCGAAACGACATCAAAACTAAAATGTGCCATATAGTAAGTATACTACTCTACTGCGGACATAAGTGGCTTATCGTGTAATTTCTTTTCCTCAATGAACAGCACCACGGCAAACCCAAGCACCATGAGCACTGAGCTAATGACAAATACATGGTGAAGCGAGCTCGTAAAGGCGTCAACAACTTTTGCACTATAGTCGTTTTGCTGCTTTTCAAACGCCGCCTTTACTGGGGCTTGTACTGGAGCTGGCAATGTCCTAAATCCAGTGGCCGCACCAGCTGCAATGTCGTCCTTCGCCATGTTGATACGCAGGAGCGTATCGGCATCGAGCTCGTCTTGCATCAGCTGGGAGGCAGCGGGGGATTTTTTCAGTGTTTGGATATATGGTATGGTATTTGGATCGCCTATACTAGTCATGATACCAGCGGTCAATACCCCTGAAAACACGGCAGTTCCGACCGTTGACCCAAGGCCGCGAAATAGCTGCACGCTGGACGTTGCTGCACCCAGGTCTTTTTGTGTAAACTCATTTTGCACCGCAAGGTTTAGTACTGGCATCGCCATACCGAGGCCAAATCCGGTCACTGCCATGATCACCGCCTCATGCCAGTACGGCGAGTCGGGTTGCAGGGTAACGAGCGCCAAAATACTGAAAGCCGCAAGCATAAAACCGACGACAATGAACCGTTTGTACCGGCCATACCGCGCCACCAACTGTCCTGTCCCAATTGAACTCACCATCAACCCGCCAACCATCGGCAGCAACATTAACCCCGCCCCAGAGGCAGTCGCCCCAAATACCTGCTGATTAAATTGCGTGAGGTAGAGGATTGCTCCCAGAAACGCCGCACCAAATAAAAGTGACACTGCCACCATAAGTGTGTACGTTTTTTTCTGGAAAAACCGTAGAGGAAGGATGGGTTGTTTTGCCCGTTTTTCTGCCCAGACAAACGCCGCGCCGAACAGAATAAACACCACAAAAAGCGTTCCTTTTATCACACCGAGACCCAATCCTGCATCGATAAGAGACTTGAAGATAATTTCGGTGTTATCGACCGCCAGCACGAGCGCGGACAGAGAAACGGTGAGTAACCCCGCCCCAAGATAGTCAGGCCGGTGCTTGTTGTCGTGTTGTATCGGCGGACAGTACCGTGCGATCATCGCAGCAGCCACGATGCCGATGGGAACATTGATCAGAAATGTCCAACGCCAGTCTGTGGTAGTGCCAAGTATATGAGCTCCGTCAGTCAGCCAGCCGCCAAGCAACGGACCAATCACCGAACTCATCCCAAACACTGCCCCAATCATCCCTTGCCATTTGCCGCGCTCGCGCGGGCTAAACAAGTCGCCGACAATCGTAAAAGCATTTGCCGTGATAATACCGCCGCCAATACCTTGCAACGCCCGCCACGCAATAAGCCACTCGATATTCGGCGCCAAGCCACTAAGTAGCGATCCGAGCGTGAACACACCTACTCCGACGAGCAATAACAACCGGCGCCCGTACATATCGGACAATTTTCCAGCCAGCGGTACCGTCACTGTTGTCGTGAGCATGTACGCAGTCACCACAAACCCTAGGCTTGAGTAGCTGTTAAACTCTTTAACGATAGCCCCCAGCGCCGTCGAGACGATGGTTTGGTCGAGCGCTACCAAAAATAGGCCGCTCATGACGGCCAGCATAACGATAATTTTTTGTCGAAGCGATATGTGGTGCAACACGTTACTTTTCCTCTACTTTCGCTTTGTATTGTTCTTTAAAATACATAAACTGCTCACCCATTTTCACAACAAAGGCCTGAGCCTGCTTTTCGGTCACAAATCCGACAGACTTTTTGTCGTCAAAGTAGAGCGCCACCAGCTTGTCACCTGGTGAAATCCCCATGTCGTCGCGCACCTCGCTGGGTATGACCACCTGGCCTTTCGGCCCAACCGTCACGGTTCCGGCAAGGTGTATGTGCTTATGAAATGGCATCAAACGTCGTCCTTTCGTACAATAATTATCAGTATAACATGTTATACCTGTATAACTACTTCGTCAAGTCGATAGATCGTACTACTTTGTTGAAGCAGGGCGTAATACCGCCAGCGAATGCTCAATGTGGAGCTTTGCCGGATGCACAACAAGCCATTCATCAACGGCCTTCGCTGCGCCGGGCAAGGCCTCGTTAGTATAGTCGTCAACCACGACAACAGCGCCGGGTACCAGACGGGGCCAGACGAGTTGCAACGATGTTGCAATAGATTTGTAGTAGTCGCCATCAAGAAAAGCAAAGGCAATCCTGTCCGGTATATCAGAAGCTGTCATCTCATGAAACCAACCCTTATGAACATATGGAAGCGGTAGTCCAGCCTTTTTAAAGTTCAGAATGAACTGTTTTTTGGTTGCATGCAGCGCGCCAGCCACAAACTGGTCGCCAGCTCCCGACTGATCATTGAGGCCCTTCTCCGGTAGGCCAGCGAATGAGTCGTAAACGTGGAATTCACGAGGCGATATCTCTTGCTGCAACAACCGTGCAATAAACAGAGAAGTTGTCCCAACATAGCAGCCAAACTCAACTACGGCCCCAGTTTCGGTACATTGGAGTGCTCGCAGAAGCGCGCGGAGCACAAGCTCTACTTCACGCTCATCGACCTGGTCAGAAAGCAATGCGTATTTTCTGAGCAGTTTATCTATCATAGTGTATTTGATTATACACTCTGGTTCTCTGTCAACACGACGATCAGGAACCCCACTCCGCACCAAAACCCCAGCTCTTGGTACATGCCACCCAGCCCTAAGCGGGTACGCGTTCGTCACCGGTAATGGTCTGAGGCTCAAGCGCTTCAACCATAAATACCACTGCGACCGCCATAAACACAAACGCATCAACTAAATTCATCGCGTACCCAAGTAGCAAATATACCGATCCAATATGCAACATAATACCTGTCGCGCCTAAAAACAGTCTCATCAGTATCGAACGGGGCGGTTTGATAAAGAGCAGGCTCACCAATACCAAAAGCGCCCCTACGCGGACGGCGTTATAGACTGCGCTCATCGAAATAAAGTAGTGAATCCCATTTTCCAGATGAAATATCGATGTCGCGAGAACCGTTGTCAGCGCTGCTGCAACGATCACGATGGTGGTCTTTGTGCTAAACATTGTCGTTTCCCCTTTCAAACACCTTTTACTTTATGATTGACTTTTCAAGCATAGCCCTATCACATGACATATACTGTAATTTTTGTCACAAAAGGGGTTATAGTAGATACATGCAACAATTGCAGTCACACTTAAGGCACATCGGCACGCCTACGCTATACCGATCGGGTACGAGCCTCTATTTCCAAGGTGAAGTGCCTCGACACGCTGTCATGATCCTCGATGGCACGGTCAAAGCGTACATGATCTCAAATGAGGGTGCGGAGGTTATCGTGCACCTGTTCGGCAAAGGAGCTATTATCCCCTCTGGGCGGGTGAGCGAACAATCTCCAACCGCCCTGTTCAACTACGACGCACATAGCGACGTGCGGGCACTCAAGTTCACACGACAGGACTTCTACGACGCCCTCGAAAAAAGCCACGAGTTTGAGACGGAGTACCGCCGCTACCTCGCGCGATCACAGACCTCACTGCTCCTGCGTGTTACCGGACTCACTCAAGCCCGCGCCGCTGAAAAAATCTGCTACACGCTCTACTATCTCCTGTTCCGATACGGCATCGAGAAGCGTCCTGGCATCTACGAAATAAACCTCAAACTCACTCAGGGTATGTTAGCGCAACTCATCGGTCAGACACGGGAAAGTACCGCGAAAAATCTCAAGGCGCTTAAAAAGACTGGTCTCGTTGAATATGCTTCATCTACGTATTTTGTCAACAAACCAAAGCTTGAAGCCTACCTCGGTGAAGATAGTTTTCGAGAACTTTTGCAGTAGCTCGAACGCATTGTTTACAGTGACTAGCGATTGACGCGCTCTGAGGTAATGCTTTCTACCAGATGCAGGAGGTCTTTTGGCGCCGTTCGAGCCTTCAACACGTAGCGATCCACCCCAAGCCGGTACGCCTCATCGATATCCTTGTGCGTGTCGTAGTTGCTAAACACCACAATAGCAACTTCGGGATGAAGGTCGGGTTTGTACTGCTTTAAAAACCCAATGCCGTCAAGTACCGGCATACGCAGGTCGAGGAGTATGACATCGGGATCTTGTTCTTGAGATGACAGTACCCGAAGGGCCTCTTCGCCATCAAACGCCACATCAACCTCATACCCCGACTGCTCGAGTATCATGCGGTATGCATCGTTAAGCGGTTTATCATCTTCAATCACAAGTATATGCGCCTGAGATGTGGTGCTATGATTTTTCATAGGTTTTACTATACACGCCCTTCCTGCTTATTGGGTGTAAAAATATTCACATTTTTCATAAGTTTTATCGTAAAAACACTTCCACGTGGACGTGCCGGCTCGTAGACAATATTGCCGCCGTGCAGTTCAACAGATTTCTTCGCCCAGTACAGACCAAGCCCGGTGCCGCCCACTTTCGTTGACAACCTGTTGTGAATGCGGCTAAACTTCTCAAACAACATGCCCCGGCGCTCCTTCGGTATACCAACACCTTCATCTTTGATGGCAATATCAACCTCAGACTTATTTTGTCGCACGCTCACAACAAGACGGCCGTCGAGGTCAGTGTATTTGCTCGCATTGTCAACCAGGTTCTCGATGACCATACGAATAATGTCTTTGTCGATCTCGACAATGGCTGGTTGCTTCGTGCCGCGAAATTCCAGGCTTTGCGAACGCTGCTTAAAAACGCTGGCAAATTCCTGTAGGACCGAGTGGGTCAGCATGTTGACATCAACAGGCTCGGTGTGCAGCACAAGCTTTCCGGAATCCACCTGGGCTACTTTAAGAAGGTCGGTGACGATTTTGAGCTGTCGTTCATTGCTATCATATGCACGCTGTACGAGATCACGCTGCTCGTCATTAAGCGCTCCAAACAGATTGTCGAGCAACATCGCAAGGTACTGTTTGACCCCAGTTGCCGGTGTGCGGAGCTGATGAGAAGCCACAGAGATAAATTCGTCCTTCGACTTATTGATGAGCACGAGGTGCTCAAGATATTCGAGTCGCTGCCGAGTATATTCATCGTGGTCAAAGGCCTCGGTCACCTCCTGTGTACTCAAAATAACACCGCTTACTTTCCCCCGTCGTACCACTGGGAAATGCGTTGTTCGCCATAGTCGGCGCATAAACTGGCCATCGGCATCTTGCACATCGTACCGAATAACCCCCACTGTATCGGGTTTTGTCGAAGCGATACACCGCCGAATAGACGCGAGAAGCGACCTTGTGCCTTCTTTGCTGTCGCTGTTAGACGACTCCGGGAACACTGCGGTAAGCGGCTTATTAAGCATGTCTGATCGATCTATGCCGACGACATCACAAAGCGAATCACTCACTTCGACAATCGTAAAGTCGGGGTCATCGGCCTGCATAACAAGGTAGTTACCCGGCAGTGCGTGGAACAAAAAGTCGTAGTCTATGCCAATACGTTGTTTCATGGTATACGAGTTATTATATGAAATTTTTGCCATCGTGAACACCAAAAAGACCACGCTTTTTTGATAAGTGGTCTTTTCGGCTGCTGTAGATTTTCGAACACGAACCTATCTAGTCCTGCTTACTCATCAGAATGAGTGGCGCTAGACAGCTTTACGGGCATTGAATGCTTTAAGGATTGCGAGCAGGATAACTGCACCGAGTATCGCCGTCAAAAGACTTGGTATATTCAGCTGCCCAGCTGCCGGGGGAGTACCAAACAAACTTACCACCCAGCCGCCAATAAACGCACCAACTATCCCTACCACGATGTTTGCCAACGCACCCATCTGTGCGTCCGTTTTCATAATCATCGACGCTACCCAACCAGCCAATGCTCCAACTACTATCCAAATAATGATGTCCATCGTCACACTCCTTGCTTGTATTAACTTGTTATTGACGCTCTTTAGAATATCTCGATAGCGCCGATGCTGCTGTAATTTTTTTCACGAAAACTTATGCGAATACGGTACTAGGATTGACTCATAAATATCAGAAGGAGCACCAGTATAATCACAACGACGATAACGATGACAAGCTCAAGGAGTGTAAAGCCGTCCTGAGCCGTTGCGTTTTGGTGCATAGTCCCCTTATCATACCATAGGCATTTTGGTATACTAGTAACCAGTCATGAACAGAGGGAAAAAGAGGGTGTGGCTCAGTCTCATCGGTGCAGCGGTAGCATCACTGCTGCCGACTGCAACCGGCGCGTTGACCTCTCTGTCTGAAGGATACAATTCTGACGCCAAACTCCCACTTGCGGCCATTGTCAGCCTTAAAAAAGGTTCAACGAAAGATATTGAGCTCTCTACCCTGTCAAACGTTGAAAACATGCTCGGGACCGTCATTGCCCCCGAGAACTCACTGTTATCGCTCACGAACGGGAGTGCAGACGAAACCCAGGTTGCCACCACTGGTGAAGTCCAAGTACTGGTGTCAGATATCAATGGCACTATAAAGCGCGGCGACCATATCACCGCCTCACCTATTGCGGGGGTAGGGATGAAGACGACCACCAATGCCCGCGTACTCGGTATTGCTCAAGGAGATGTGATAGACTCAGGCGCCAACAAGCAGACATACAAAGACAAATCGGGCACCGAAAAGAGCGTTAAAGTTACCACCGTTGCCGTTCAAATTAACATTTCGTATTACTTTAAAGAACCGGACAAAACTCTCGTACCGAGCGCTCTTCAGAACATCGCGAACTCATTCGCCGGCAAAGAAGTGAGCACTATGCCAATTCTTATCAGTGTGGCAATTTTTGCCGTGATGATTGTTGTTGTGGCCATTATCGTGTACTCCATGATCAGGAGCAGCATCATTTCAGTTGGGCGTAACCCCATGAGTCAATCTGCCGTCTACCGCGGCGTCATCCAAATATCTGCCCTTGTTATCGTCATTCTTGGCGTCGGCGTCGTAGCAATTTACCTAATCCTGACGAGGTTGTAGCCCATGCCATCGACACTTTTCATGCAACTGTTCATCCTCGCCAACGCTGTCGTTCTTGGCGTCGTCATTACCCTCGCCGTTCAATACGGTCGAGCCCACTTGTCGCGCAAGAAGAATAGCCTTCCCGCCGCACTGGTTGAGGCGTCGGCGCCAAAGCCCGCCTTCGACCCAGCGGTTAAACAAAAAATGCTCCATGATGCCGAAGTTACGTTTCAGGGCATCCTTGAAAAGTCGATCGGATCGCTCGAAGCTGACCTCACCGCCACAACCGCAAAACTCCGCACTCAACTGGAACGTTTCGGCCACGATGCCGAAAATGAGGAAGCCGAACGCTACCATAAAACTATCGATGAACTGCACGATGAAGCAAAAAACATCCTGGCAAGTGCACAAAGCGCCATTGCCCAGCATCAAACTGACCTCACGAACAAGCTCATCGAGCGACAGGCCGACCTCGAGCGAGAACTCGTCGATAACATTGGACAACTCGAGCAAGAGCTTGTCAAGCGGCAAGCCGAGCTTCAGGCCGAGCTCAACGAACGCCAAGCCGAGCTTGAAGCCCGCCTTGCCAAACACCACGCCGAACTGCGCACGGGATTTAATGAACGCCAGGAAAAAATTGAAGCTGAACTGACCCGTCATCAAACCGAGCTCGAATCGGCCTTGACAGAACGCCAGGTCTCGCTTGCCAAGATTCAAACCGAGCTCGACACGACGCTGGCTGCACGACGCGAGCAACTTGAGACCGAGCTTGCAGCCGAAATGCAAAAAAAACGAGACTTTCTCACTCGGCAGCTTGATACCAAACTCACCGATGCCGTAAGTTCGTTCCTGCTCGAGGCCCTCGGGCATCACATCGACCTCGGAGCGCAGGCACCCTACCTCACCGCTCTCCTTGAGGAGCACAAGGCCGAATTAGTCAATGGTATGGAGCGTCGTGATGATTAAACTCCCCGAACACATTTCTTCACCCCAGGATCTTACTGCTCTCATACTGGAGGTACGCGAATATGCTCGGTGGTACGAACACGAAACCATACGTCGTCGGTCTGGCACAACGAGCCCATCCACCCAGCCAGTGCTGTCGCCAACAACCGCAACCCTGCTACGGGCAATCAGCGGCGGTATCAGTTTGCAACCCAAGCAACTTGAAGAAGTTATTGCAACACTGTTGCAGTACAAAAAAACCTCTCCGGTTATTACACTCACTCTCGCCGCTCCT
>JBDHUL010000012.1:0-19263 GCA_039812985.1 Saccharimonadaceae bacterium (SeqCode) | reverse complement strand
GTAATCCCCTTCTCCCGTTCGAGATCCATACTATCAAGCAACTGCGATTTCATGTCGCGCCTGTCAACCGTCCCCGTCAGTTCCATCATACGATCGGCCAGCGTCGATTTGCCATGATCAATATGGGCGATAATGCAAAAATTACGAATATGGTCTAGGTTCATGACTGCCTCGTTATCCCTGGCCTTTTGTTGATGGTCTGGAGCGAATCTGGCCGAATGCAATACGTGACGCTATTTGCTTCATGCGGCCCCACACATGCCCGGCCTCATCCAGTCCCGCCCAGTTACTGATGAGTAAGTACACTGCAAAGCTTGTCCCGGCAATCACGCAAAACTTTGGGAACAAAATGTAGAACCCTACATCTGGCACGACGCGACCCATGAACGACGTACATAGTATCGTCACGGCAGCCATAGACAGGGTGGCGACAAGCATGCGGAATATCGCCTTCATGAATGGACGGTCAAACAGCTGTGGAATGCGCCGGCTCATGACGACAAAAAGTATCGCAACCTCAACAAGCGCAACAAGCGACTGCGCCCAGGCCAGTCCATATATACCCAAGTTAAGCACGCTCGTAAACGATACCGCCAGAGCAATATTGAGCGATATCGTAAAAATAGAGATTACCAATGGCGTTTTTGTGTCTTTTTGAGCATAAAAACTTCGTGAAGCTATGTGATAGATAGAGCGAAAGACTATTGCAACACACAAAATACCCAGCGTGGCTGCGACAACTGGTGCCCCTTGCGTAAACAAGAAACTCGCTAGATAGTCTTGGGCTATAAACGTAATCACCGCTATCGGAAGTACAAGCCATACAATCACCCGCAGGATGGATTGCAATTCCTTTCGGAAGAGGTCGGGGCGGCCCTGGCTTAGCCGTTCGCTCATCTGGGGGAATGCCGCCGTCGATATAGCCACACCAACAAGCGTCACCGGCATCATATGCAGCACCGTTGCTTGGTTGTATGCCCGAACCGCCCCCTGCACCATACGCGACGCAAGGTTAGCCTCAACGACGTTATTAAAATAATCAATACCCTGGTCAAGCGACCGCGCAGGCAGGTTCTTGAGCACTTGCCGAAACCCTTTATTTTTCCAAAATATCTTAAAATCGTAGTCAAATCCCACCCCGGCAAGACCAATCGCTGCAACAACGAGCTGTAAAACACTTCCGAACACCACTCCCAGCGCTACCCCCATAATCCCACCGTCAAAGACCTGCCAGCCAAATATATTGATACCATTCGTAAACCACAATAGCCCGGTAATAATGCCGATGTTATAGAGCACCGGCGAAAGGGCAAAGAACATAAACCGTCCAATCGCCTGTTGAATACTCGTAATAACACTCGCAATAGCAAATAGAAATGGATTCACGGCGATAACCCGCATCATACTCACTGCCAGACCTCGCCCGACCTCATCAAGCCCCGGCCCGACCACATACCGCACCAGCGGTTCGGCAAATATGATGATGAGAATACTCGCTACCATCGTCACAATCGCCAGCAGATTGAGCAGGCTCGTTGACAGTTCCCAAGCCGAACGTTTGTTACCTGCTTGCAGCCGATCATTAAACACCGGGATAAACGTCACACTGAGCGCCCCAGAGACCAGGACGAAGAACATAAAGTCAGGAATAATAAATGCTATCGTATAAGCATCGGCATAGTTTGAAATAGACCCACCAAAGTAGTACGTGTTAATAAGACGGTCACGCAAAAATCCGAGCAAAGCCGACAGCAAGCTCGAGCTGGCGAGTATCGTGGCGGCGAGCTGCACGCTCACGCGCGCATTCGCCCGAGCTACAAAGGCTTGGACGCGTCCCATAGCTCCATTATACCCCTCAGAAACCCGATATCCCAGATATCACACGGGTTTTTGCGACACACGAGTAACCGCACGAAAGATATCGTCACTCTAGTACAATTTCGCCGCAACCGGTAACTTGGCTCCAGCTAGCACCGATGCCACGACCGTTTCGTCGATTGTCTCATCCTTCAGTAGTCGCTCCGCCAGAGACTTCAGTCCTTCGGGGTTCGCTTTTATGACTGCCCGGGCCCGCTCTGCCGCTTCTTGCATAAGCTTTGCCACTTCTTCGTCGATCACCGCCGCAGTCTCGTCGCTGTACGGCCGCTCACGAGTCATTTTGTCGAACATAAGGCCGCCGCTGTCTTCATGAAACACTTGGTCGCGCAACCGATCACTCATCCCCTGTTCGATGACCATATCGCGCGCTATTTCGGTTGCTTTTCTCAGGTCGCTGCCGGCGCCAGTCGTCACCTTGTTTTTACCATACACGACCTCTTCAGCAATACGTCCGCCAAGCGCCCGTGCAAGCACGTCCTTGAACTCAACGATGCTCGTATAATTTTTATCCTCTGAAGGAATAAACCATGTCACGCCGCCAGTTCCGCCGCGCGGAATGATGGTCACTTTGTGTACCGGATCGCTATCGGGCAGGACGTGTCCGACCAGTGCATGACCAGCCTCATGATACGCCGTCATCTCTTTTTCGCGGTCGTTCATGATTTTTGTTTTGCGTTCCGGGCCAATGGCAACTTTCTCAAACGCTTCAGTCACGTCCATGTTGTTGATGACCTTACGGTTCGCCCGTGCGGCGATAATAGCAGCTTCATTTGCCATGTTTGCCAGATCCGCACCGCTTGAACCAGCAGTTTTAGCCGCCAGCTTATCAAGATCAACCGAGCCATCAATTGGTTTGTTTGCAAAATGCACTCTCAAAATTGCTTCACGGTCTTTACGTTCTGGCAGCATAATATTAACTCGTCTGTCAAACCGTCCTGGGCGCAGTAGCGCAGGATCAAGCACGTCTGAGCGGTTCGTGGCCGCCAGCACAATAACATTTGTCCCCGTTTCAAACCCGTCCATCTCAACGAGTATCTGGTTAAGTGTCTGCTCGCGCTCGTCGTGACCACCGCCCATGCCACTCCCTCGGCGGCGACCGACCGCGTCAATCTCGTCAATGAAGATGATACACGGAGCATTTTTCTTGGCTTTTTCAAACAAATCGCGCACCCGGCTTGCGCCTACTCCCACAAACATCTCAACGAACTCCGACCCCGATATGCTAAAAAACGGCACCTCCGCTTCGCCAGCCACCGCCCGCGCCAGCATGGTTTTTCCGGTGCCAGGAGGCCCCACCAGCAAAACGCCTTTTGGTATTTTTGCCCCAACATCTTGAAATTTTTTCGGATGCTTGAGAAAATCAACCACCTCAACCAAATCTTGCTTTGCTTCGTCGTTTCCAGCAATTTCCTTAAAGAGTACCTTACTTTTCTCGTTACCGTATAGCCTTGCCTTGCTCTTGCCGAACCCGAGAGCCTGGTTGTTCTGTCCCTGGGCTTGGCGAAACATGAATAGTATAATGGCCGCAATGACAATAGTCGGGATGATAATCCCTGCCAGACTAAGAAGCGTTCCTTCGGTGTTCGACGGTGCTGAATCATCAAGCGTCACTTTTGATGCATCGACCGATTTGTCTTTCAGAAGCGTGCTGATGCCGCCGGAGATAAACGATTTTTCACTTGGCTTGTCCTGTCCCTTGACGGTCACTAACAGGTCGTCACCGTTGCCCGAAATCTTCGCTATTTCACCCGCGTTGGCTCGGCGAATCACGTCAGATACGGGGGTATTTTTCAGGTTCGTATTTGGCAGGAACAACGCGGCAAATCCCAACCCAAGCAAGACAAGTATCGCTATAAACAGCCCGCTGCGGACATACTGCGAGCCTGAACGGCGTGATGGTTTTTGTGCTTTTGGCATAGGTAAATCTACTTCTTCCTCTTAATATCAAATAGTTCTTTATCTGTCTTACTATGGTATCACACCTGTCGCTAGACGATGAGCCGAGTGCGCGTTAGTAACGCATTGTTGCCCCTGCCTAGATTTAGTACTGCTCCTTGACGACCCGTCCGCACAAAGTGCAGCAACCTCCGTAGCTGAAATGGTTCATGCCGGCCACGCGTGACATGGCGCAGTACCTCGAGAGCAGCCTCATCCGGCATCATAATCATCGCGTGCCGCGACAATCCATCGCTACGCGTCAGCGACTCGACAACTTTTTTCACCTCTGCCTCAATCTTCCGTCGCAAGGTACGTTGTTTTTTTGCGAGTTCGATAAGTTTTTTGCGGGAAGCCGCATCAAGTTTCGGCGTAATACCATGGCGAATATAGTTACGGGTGTAACGTATGTCGTCGTTTGTATCGTCCTCACGCCACGTCAGGTTATGCTCGAGCGCATACTGTACCAGACTCGCTTTTGACACCCCAAGCAACGGTCGATACCGCTGTATCGACGAGCGAAGAGACGCCAACCCTCGCCAGCCCGTTCCTCGGCCAATATTGAGCGCTATTGTTTCCACAAGATCATCAGCATGGTGCGCCGTCGCAATACCGTCAGCTCCATGTCGCTGTCGTACCTCTTCTAAAAACTCATAGCGGGCTTTTCGCGCTACTTCTTCGCTTGCCCCTTTAGCAAGCGATAACCGCTTCACCTCCAGCGGCCATCCGTACTTCCTAGCCAGTGCTGCCACATGCCACGCATCGACGTCGCTGTCGTGGCGCATTCCGTGGTCAACGTGTGCCACCACCAGCGCAAGGTCTGACCCGTGCCTGTGGAGCGTATCCATCATATGCAGCAGTACAACACTATCAAGCCCTCCCGACACTGCAACGATGTACTTCATTGGCATATAGTATATATCACTTCTGCGGCAACGTGAGGGTAAATGTCGTTCCTTTTTTACCGTCACTTTCGACCGTCAACTCGCCGTGCATCTCTTCGGAAAGCCGCCGCGCCAACGACAAACCAAGCCCGTGCCCTTCAACATACTGCTTCGAACGTGACGCATCACTTCGATAAAACCGCTCAAACACTTTCGACTGCTCGTCGGCAGGTATACCCGGACCCTCGTCATGAACCGATACTGTAACGGCGCCGTGTGTTGTTGTTCCAGTAACCATAACCGGACTCTTTGCCGGGGCATATTTTATCGCATTATCAAGCAAAATACTTAGCACCTCAACAACACTGTCCCCGTGAGCCACCACAAGCATAGATGGTACATTGACCTGAATCGACATCTGTTTCGTACGCGCAAGCGGCGCCAAGCGCCCGACAGCTTCCTTTACCGCATCGCTCACCTCGACCACTTCCTTTGGCAGGTCATTTTGTGATGCCAGCGCGAGCAGACTATCAGTGAGTGTTCTTAGCCGCGACACTTCTTCAAGGGCGCTCAAGAGGATATCTCGTGAGCGCGTTTCGCTAAGTTGCTTGCCGCGCAGCCCCACCTCTATCTCTGCCTGCATAACCGATAGCGGCGTCCGTAGTTCATGGGCGGCGTCCGACGCAAATCGACTCTGCGACTCAAGCGCTTCTTTGATAGGCTGTAGTGTCCGCCGAGCCAGCAGGTAACTAAGGGCCGTTCCGCCCGCAAGCACAACAGCATTGAAGATAACCAGACTACCGACAATCCTTGTACTACTTTCGGCGAGACGCCGCTGACGCTCCGCCCGAAAACTATTTCGGTTCGAAGAGAACAACGGGTTATTTTGTTGCAACTCTTGTTGGAGCTCTGGCGGCACTGGACGTAATGCGTGGTTGAATTCGTTTGTCGCTACCTCATACACCACTACGCTGAGTAGCAAACTCAGCATCATGAGGAGTGTTACATACCACACAGTCAACCGTAGCGTTGTCGATTCAAATAATCCCGCGTGTCGGCGACCTCGTTTCATGGACTTGCCTCGATTTTATACCCAAACCCGCGCACCGTCTGGATAAGCGACGGTTTCTGGGGAAATGCCCGATCAACTTTTGTCCGCAAATACCCTATGTAGGCCTCAACCGTATTAGGCAGTACATCGGCATCAAAATCCCATACGTGGTTAATGATAGTTTCCTTTCCCAGTACGCGCCCGGCGTTTCTCATAAGGTATTCTAGGAGCGAAAATTCAGTTTGCGTCAACGCAATACTTTCTCCACCCCGACGAGCTTCATAACTCACGCTGTCCAATTCGAGGTCTCCAACAGTAAGAACATTCGTCGTCGTGTCGTGAGGACGACGCAACAACGCCCGCACCCGCGCAAGCAGCTCCTCAAAACTAAACGGCTTCGTCAAATAGTCATCAGCTCCGGCATTCAACCCAGCCACGCGGTCGCGTATCTGCCCTTTTGCCGTCAACATGATAATCGGTGTTTTAACGCCAGAAGAACGGAGTTTCTCGCAGATTTCAACTCCGTCTATACCCCCTGGCACCATGCGATCAAGCACAATCACGTCGTAGTCGTCTCCTTGGGCTGCACTAAGGCCCGTCGGGCCGTCATAGCACAGCTCCACCACGGCACGCTCCTGTTCAAACCCCAATTTGAGCGCCCGTGCAATTTTTCGTTCGTCTTCGACTATGAGCAATTTCATACCTTCATAGTATACGTGTTTTCTGAAACAAACCTGAGAAAACCGCCCGTAAAGCGGGCGGATTTCTTCAAGATAGGGAGTAGTATCGTTAGTGTATTAGTTGTTGCTAGTCGTCGAAGACGAAGAGCTGCTCGAGCTCGATGAGTTACCACCCTGCCCATCACCGCGCGCACCATGACCGCCAGGACCGCCAGGCCCACCGTGGCCCCGCCCACCCATAAGCAAGTAGCCGTACTTGGTATCTATACCGCTATCTTTCAGCCATGTATCGAGTGTCGTTTTACGTTCGTCCATCTTTTCTTTACGCTGGGTATCGGTCAGAGTTTGGTCAGCCGTCCGGTTTGCCTCGCGTTCTTTTTCCAGCTCTGCACGTTTAGCGTTTATTTTATCCGCTTGCGCCTGCGTCAGCTTGCCGTCTTTAACGAGCTGTGAGACTTCTTCCTTTACCTTCGTTTCTCGCTCGGCATCCATCGTAGCCTTTTGTTCATCAAACACTGCCTGAACGTCTGTCGTTTTGAGGTTAAACTTCTTCGCTATGGCATCGACAAGGCTCGACATCGGGTTCGTACCGTTCGTGGTAGCGGCGTTTGCCACCGCTAGCCCTGTCACGCCTGCAAGCCCCGCTGCTGCCGTTATGCCTGCTGCTACTAAATATTTTTTCATGTTATTTTGCTCCTTATGCTTATATATTGTGCCACGCGTCCGCAGCTGACCACTATACTACCGCCCTAGCATGAGAGACTCCTGAAAAAGACGGGTGCACGTCACTATGGCAATCTTCCCTGTTATCTGTTACAATTTCCTGTGCCTCAAATTGCTCTTTTGCGATTTGACCAGTTCGAGTGACGCCGTAGGCTATCGCGAGAATTGAGAGGAAAAGCCAACCGCAAAACGAAGTGAGCTAGTTTACTGACTTGCGAGTGAATAGGCTCATCTTCAATGAGGCACCGTAGCTCAGTTGGTTAGAGCGTAGGACTCATAAGCCTAAGGTCACAGGTTCGATCCCTGTCGGTGCTACCAAAGAAAGAACCGGTCATACTGGACCGGTTTTTTCTTTGGTAAGTCATGTGCTAGATTATG
The DNA here is from genome assembly GCA_039812985.1 of Saccharimonadaceae bacterium (SeqCode). GTDB lineage: Bacteria > Patescibacteriota > Saccharimonadia > Saccharimonadales > Saccharimonadaceae > JAPUDS01. The sequence continues at coordinate 11,734 of JBDHUL010000012.1, read as the reverse complement.
CGACGATTTAAAGACCAGCTCGGCCCAATTCTTCAATATCGCAAAACCCTGCGTCATCAGCAGTGTCAATAGCCGCAAGCCGACGAGCCAGAAATGCGCCAATTTCCCGAGTAGTGCGTGCTCGTTTCCACGTTTGTTGAACAATAGCATCCAGAGCCGACTCTGATTCTTGAGTGGACATGTTTTGGTTCCTTGTTTGTTTTATTGAATAATACTTACATTATAGCAAAGTTATTATACTTTGTCAATAGTTTGTGACATATTTTCATATTTTGTACAAAAAGCAGCTACCCCTCTTATCAACATGCTATCGCTTTTTTTGACACGAACGAGTGCCACGTGGTATAAATAAAATCGTAACAAAGGACAAGCGTAAACAAACATGCAACATAGCTTTTTCGGCATCGACGCAGCGTACCTGCTTCTGGTACTCGGAGCATTGTTTGTTCACGCCTGCTACCAACTCAGCGTCAGTGTACTCACCTACATGAGTTCGCATCGACTCAGCAAACGGGCTTCTGTTCGGCAGCTGCTTTCTACGGGAACCGGTTACGCTATCGGGGTTATCGGTACGACGTCATTATTGCTCGTGGCGCTCGCCTCAATGCTATCGTATCTGAGAACCCCTTCTCCTGGGGAGACTCCCCAGCTCGTAGGTATTATCGTGTCGGGTGTTGTCCCGGTTGTTGGACTTCTCACCATGACCGCGTACTACCGCCGCGGCGCCGGTACACAGCTCTGGCTACCCCGTCAGATAACTGCATATTTACTCGGCCGAGCTAAAAAAACTGAGTCATTTGTCGAAGCGAGTATGCTCGGAGCAGCGACAGTCATTGGCGAGTCTCCGTTTCTCGCTGGGCCACTGCTTATCGCTGGTGCAACACTTATGCAGGGACCTCCCGCTTCCTGGACGTGGTTCGCAATCCTATATAGTATGTTTGCCGCTTTACCCCTCGTTATTGTCACGCTATATCTCACAAGCGGCCACAGTGTCGCTCGTGTCCAGCGCTGGCGCGAAGACAACAAACAATTCCTCCAATGGACGAGCAGTATTGCACTCATACTGCTGACTATCTACTTCGCCGTATTACAGTTTGGAGTAAACCGATGAATAAACCACACGTTCTTGGGAGCAACCACGAAAGCACTGTGTTTGACCCCTTAAAACTTCATGAAAGTCTTGTTTCATCATGCATGTGCGTGCGCGCACACGAAGGCGAAGCGCATAGTACCGCTGAGCGTGTGTGCAAAAAAGTGATCGACTGGCTTGCTCTGAAAGACGAGGTGACGACCGGTGATATCAGGCGTGTCGCATCGCGGCATCTTGCTACCTTTCACCCTGAAGCGGCCTACATGTATCAAAACCTAGAGATGATGGTATAACAAAGGAAAAACATTTGTGGCAAAACAAACATACGACTACGATCTTATCGTAATAGGCAGCGGCGCAGGAGGAAGCGTTGCAGCAGACATAGTAGCTCAAAGTGGCTGGCGTGTGGCGCTCGTCGAACATAATGTCATGGGGGGTGAGGCCGCCAACTGGGGAGCTATACCGACGAAAGCTCTTTTCTCAGCTGCCCATATCTATGACCTCGCCAAAAACAACGGAGCGGCTTTTGGTCTCCGCTCTGCCAGTATAGGTTACAATTTTCCATCGCTCATATCGTGGAAGCGAACAGCTATACACCGCAGCGGCACCTCAAATAGCAGCCACTACTACCAGTCAAAAGACATCGCCGTGTTAAAGGGCCGCGCGCACTTCATATCCCCTCATGAAATAACCCTTGACCGACGCCATGTCAGCGCACGATACTTTCTCATCGCGACTGGCTCCCAGCTTGCCGCCGGAGGAGTCAAGGGACTTGACGTAACTCCGCATCTCACGCCTCACACCGCCCTCGATGTCCCTCGCCCTCCTCGTTCTCTCTTCGTTATTGGCGGAGGAGCAACCGGGTGTGAATTGGCTCAGTTTTTTAGTATATTTGGTACGAAAGTCACGATCGCTGAGGAAGCTGCCCGGATTTTGCCACGCGAAGACCGTGAGACAAGCGAACTCCTCGAAAAAGCTTTTCGCTCCAGACGAGGCATGAATATCCTCACCCACACCAAAGTGCTACGCATTGCAAGAGATGGTATGTCAGTCAACGTTACCTACCTCCAGGGGAGCGACGAACGATCGATCACTGTCGATCAAGTCCTTGTTGCCGCTGGCCAGGAACCTTGTATCGATGTCGGCCTTGAGAACGCTGGGGTGGAATACTCAGCTGGCGGTATAGAGGTTGACAACCATCTTGCGACCACTGCTCCACACATATTTGCGGCTGGTGATGTCCTCGGCCGGTTCCTCTATACACATAGCGCCGTCTATGAGAGTCGCATCGCGGCCCACAACTTACTGCACCCGAAGCAGACCGTTAGCCCGGACTACACCGCTCTGCCGAGGATAACATTTACAACCCCAGAAATTGCCAGTGTTGGTATGAGCGAAGCTGACTGCCTCAAGCGCGACCTTCCAACATCTATCGGCTTTGCTCCGCTTAGCATCATTGCTCGATCAAATACCGACAACAGCTTTGAAGGTTTTGCTAAAATTATCGCCAACCCGGAGGGGTATATACTTGGGGCAACTGTCGCCGCACCCCATGCCGGGGAAATCATCCACGAGCTGACACTCGCCATCCAACACAACATCACCGCCCCAGAGATTGCGCATACACTCCATGCTTTTCCCAGTTGGAGCGAAGCTGTTCGTGTTGCGTGTGCAAAAGTCAAAACAAAAAAGTCGTGACGAGTTGGTGGGGGTACTTGGACTTGAACCAAGGACCAACAGGTTATGAGCCCGCTGCTCTAACCACTGAGCTATACCCCCGCAGACGTACGTCACGACTTCTTACACGACACAGTATACCAAAATCGCTCTGGAAAAACACACCCCAACTCATCATAATACAGTATGTCACATGCATAAAATCCGTCATTTATACCACCGTTACCAGCACCTTATTTCAATCCAGAACGTCGGACTGGTTGTCGTATGTGTCGTATCTATGACATGGCTATGGGGTAGTGTCGCAACACTACAGCAGAACTATACCTATCAACAACAAGTCGATACCAACTCGCAGCGTATTGAGCTTATGAAGCTCCAAAACCAAAATGCTCACTACATGTCGGCGTATTATAAAAGTGATGAGTACCTCGAGCTGGCGGCACGCCAGCGACTCGGCCTCGCCAAGCCCGGTGAAAGGCTTGTCATCCTTCCTTCCTCAGAAGGCATCGTCGATACCTCCCCGCAGGATTCTCCCGCTACTAAAAGTGTCAGTACCGTTTCGCCCTTTGCCAAGTGGCTTGAGTTCTTTTTCGGAGACCGCCGTTAGTTATTTGACGTTGGTTCCAAAATACGCTACTATAGAGCACGCTCTCACACGATACATCGCGGGGTGGAGCAGTCTGGTCAGCTCGCGTGGCTCATAACCATGAGGTCGCAGGTTCAAATCCTGCCCCCGCTACCAAAGAAAAGAACAGGTCTCTGACCTGTTCTTTTCTTTGGTAACATGCTCGGCGAGAGCTTTAAAATGACCAGAAGGCAGCCAGGTAGCCCTCGCCGCCTTCGCCTAAACCGCGTCTCTACCCGTCAACTCGATTTGATCCAAGAGTAAAAAGTTTGGCGAGTCCCCAGCCAACAAGCATGTAGACGATAATTGCGACCAGTGTGCCGGGCTCAAACATGCTCTGCCCGTACGTTGGCGTGTAGCTAAACATACCAAAGAACGGTGCGGCGAAAACACCGCTCAGAGAATAGATGAAGTCAACAAACCCATTGCCCTGATTTGCACCAAGCAGCTGGAGCACCATGCGAATTATCAGTAGCGCCACGATAAACCCAACAATATACCATATGACCCTCGCCGCAACTACCGCTCCAGGAACCGTCGTCGTCTGGCTCACCGTCTGTCGCTGCACATTTGTCCCACCTACCTGTGCGTCAGTCGTACGAACTTCCTGTGTTTCTTCTACTGTATCTGCCATATCCATCGTCCTTTCTTTACATTAAAAGCTACCCTAAGGGTAGCACCGACAATGCAGAGAGCGTAGTGATAATTGTCACAAACTTACGACAATACGTCCGTCTCGCCGTCCAGCTTGCCAAAAAGTTTCTGGACAATAGGCCTTGCTACTTGATGGGCCATTGCCTGCTGAAGTGCCGCCTTCCAGAACTCAACTCGTCTTTTTTCGCTCAAGTGTATCTGCCACACGCGCTCCTTAAGCGCTGACCGACTCAGGGTTTTAAGGCGCAAAATCGCATCTTCTTTGGTGAACAGTTCTTTCGTAGGGTCTTCTAGCCCCGCCCTTTGTTGACCAGTCATTTCAGCAATACCGCTCACGACTGCAAGGGCTTCAACCGCACGGTGCCCTTGCCCCCCGGCCAAATCGGTATATTCTTTACACAGCTCGCTCGTTGTTTTTTCTGGATACTGGCTCGCAACATCACCAAACTCGTCCACGTGTACTGTGCTAACACGAGCATCCTGAAAAAACTCTTTCCACGATTTTACAACAGAACGTACAGCAGCCTGAGGATCTGGGGCGTTGACCGAGTCCTCTTGTTGATGACGCAGGACATGGTTAAGATACAGGGCGGACCAGCCTAGCCTGCCTTCGTATTGGTAGAGACCCCACGCTTTTGTCAGCTCCTCGCCTGTATGAGGGAAAAAGCCATAGAGATCATATATCACTGCAAGTTTCTCAAGCGGAGTCGGCGCCGTCTCTTTTGTAGGCAGTGTGTCATTTGGCCTCTCTCCGCCATTGGCATAGAAATCAGCGTCCTCCTTTGGCATAACGACGCCCATGTACGTCACATAATCTGGAATATCATCGCCAGGATGACCACCGAAGCCACCTGGACGCTTATCGTGCTGTGGCCGATTTTTCGGGAGTTCTAAACCAAACAATGGATCCTGACCAGATTCGGCATTCATAATTATATTATATCATGATTAATGCAAACGAGTCAAACTTCGCTCACCAAAAACCCGGCTCCCTAAGGAAGCCGGGTGCGTTATGCGTGTTTGTTTGCAAATATATAGTAACATGCTTTTGGTTTGGCTCACAGATAACCCAGCAAAAACACCGCTGTTGATGGCGGTGTTTTTATAACAACGAGAACGAAGGATTAGTCCTTGCGAATCTTGCGAATAGTCAGGAAACCGTTGCGTGGGTTTTCAGTGACTTCATAACCAGCTGGAAGCTGGGTTGGCTCGCCCTTACCGCCCTCTACCTTTGCGAAAAAGTAGATAGTCTGGTTCTTGCCGCCGCGCAAAACGACGTCTTTTTTATGCAAAAAGTACTGTACCCCTTTTGAGTTGGTGTGTGCGTAAGCTGCCATAGACAGGTTTTCCTCCTTTAACTAACTCTTACAGTTACTAAGATACCCCTGTCGCCTAGAGGTGTCAACTGTTAGATGCTAGAAAACCGCTTCTTTAACAGCGCTCGAAGTACGATAACCCCTGTTATTCGCGCGACAATAACCACAACAATAACAAGGCTCACCAGCACCGAAAAACCAGCAAGATCAGGTGACCAGACAGGTGAAACAATATTGATCTTGTACAACTCAGACCGGGGCAACTTGAGCTCCGATGCTAGATTTGACTGACCGGGCAACGACCCAACTTTGTTCATAACACACTGGACATACCCTCCAGCCACTCTAAATCGCTCGGTTTGACACTCGACGCTGGCCCGGCGGTACGCATCACTATTGGGGTTGGCGGGGTCTTGAGCGCTTTGCATCGCCGCTTCTCGTACACGCTCGTAGGAATGCGTCAAAAATATCCCGCCGCGTAGGTCCGTGTTCATATGAGTCGAAACGTACCTGCGAAGGTCCTCGATGCGTTCTTGCAGCGCTTTCGGATCACCTGTTTCGTCAGCTCGTGTTACCGCGTCAACCCGCTCCATCATACCAAGGTTGTTAAGCCGGAACCCAATAGCGGTGATGATGCCGCTCAGGAGAAGGAGGACAAAAAGCTGCCATATTTTTATCGCACGAATTGCTCTCAGGATTCTTCGCAGGCGACCACGATTGTTGTCATTTTCCCACCGCATACTAGCCACAAGTATAACGTGTTACTCGGATGGCCGCAACGAAGCAAATCCATGCCAGAGCATGATGACCGTACAGGCCGCTGCAAGTCCGAAACTCGCCGCCAGTCCCTGACGCGGCCCCAACCAGACAACAAGACCAGATGCCGCGAACGCAAACAGGGCCGCCCCAGCACAAAACGTCACCATCATAAGGGAAATATACGCGGCGCGGTAACCCGGTAGGTTATCGGCCTCGTCGTACATGCCGCGAACATACGGCATCTGGTAAGCACTTGTGCCAATCTCGTTGAGAACATTGACAAGCACCACTGACAGCGGCGTCGCCACAAATGCCCGAAGCCCGTGCAGCGTCGCATTCACGATACCCCCGGCCCGAAACAACTCCGCGCCGCGCCGGCGGTCGATCACCTTACCGTAAAAGTACGATGACACGACTGAAACGATGAGCGAGACCGACAGCACCGCCCCCAGCTCGGCGTACACCCGGTCAGTTTGGGTGCCGAACACGACGACCGCAATGAAAATAGCCCAAACCGCCCCCGATACAACCTGGTCAACCCCAGACGCGCTATTTGACAAAAGCTGAACTCCTATGCGCCGAAGGGGAATGCCATGAAATATCACCTTTTGGCGTTTGTGTATCTGTTCGGGTGTCATAAAAAGCGGCAATGACGCCACGATCGCCAGTACAGCAGCTATCCACATCGTCGATTCAGGTCCGAATAAGTATGCAACGAACCCACCGACTGCCGGAGCAATCCCGATGCCGATCTTTTCTGCAATATGCAACCACCCTATCTGTTTTCCGACATTGTAGGGGTTATTGAGGCTCGAAAACTGCATGTCTGACGCCACGACGTAGAGCGATAGCGATAGAGCCGTACAGACAAAATACACCCAAACCGATAGTTCGGTATACGTATCGATAGCCCCGAGCGCCAAAAACGATGGTACGGCCAGGACATTACTGACCAATGTTGCCTGTTTTGGCCCCGCCCACGCCACATAGTAAGCCGAAAAGAACGACGCCACCATCCGTATAACGTAGTACCACCCAATATAGGCAAGTATCGTGGGAAGACTGTACCCCTTTTGGTATAAAAACACTGTGGCAAATACACCGACCATCCCATGCGACACCATACGCAAAAACCGTGAACTATAGAGTTCGAACAACTCGGCAAAGGGCGCCGCTTTCCAGTAGCCACTGCCATATTTGACGGAACGAAGAAACGTAAACATATGTTTGTTTTGCTTGTAGATTTACCCTCATATTTAATCACATACCCCGCAGCAAACAAAGTGGCTGTATACTATACGGTAGTATGAACATCTATTTTTCCGGTGTTGGCGGAGTCGGTATTGGCCCTCTCGTTGAAATAGCCCTTGATGCGGGGAATACCGTTGCTGGTTCTGACCTCGCCTCAAGCCCTTTGACCGATCAACTACGCGACCGAGGCGTTGCGGTACACGTTGGTCAACAAGACGCAGCCAACATTGCGGCCCGGCATGCCAGCCGCCCCATTGATCTGTTCGTCTACACCTCTGCTCTCCCAGCCGACCACCCCGAGCTGGTGTTTGCGCGCAGGCATAGTATTCCAACAGTCAAACGAGACCAATTACTCGAGCGTATCATCCGCGAAAAGGGTCTTAAGCTCGTGGCGGTCGCCGGTACCCACGGCAAAACGACAACAACCGCATTACTCATCTGGAGTCTAAAGCAACTCGGCGTGACCGCAAGTTATTCGGTTGGCTCAACGCTCAGTTTTGGCCCAAGTGGTATGTTCGACTCAGCAGCAGAGTATTTTATCTACGAATGCGACGAGTACGACCGTAACTTTCTGGCGTTTTACCCGTATCTCAGCGTGATTACGTCGCTCGACTACGACCATCCCGATACATACAAAAATGAACACGTGTATAAAGATGCATTTATTCAATTCATGGGACAATCAACCCGAACTATTCTCTGGGAAAAAGATGTACGTTACCTCAGACAACCCGACATTGCCGCCACCTATGAAGCGTACGACGAATCCATGGACCTCTCCCGCTTTACTCTTCCCGGCCTCCATAACCGTCAGAATGCATTTTTGGTTGAGCGCTCGGTACAAAAACTACTTGAAGGCGCTGGAACAACCTTGCCACCGCCTCAGATCAAGCATCTCACCTCTATCCTCAATTCGTTCCCTGGAACTGGACGGCGTTTTGAAAAACTTGCTGATAACCTTTATTCTGACTACGGACATCATCCATCGGAGATAGCCGCGACACTACAACTCGCGCGCGAACTCTCCGATCACGTCGTACTCGTGTACCAACCTCACCAAAATGTTCGTCAACACGAAATTCTCACTCTTTATGAAAACTGTATGCAAGCCGCGGAAGCCATCTATTGGCTTCCGACATACCTCAGCCGCGAAGATCCAGCCCTTGAAGTCCTCACGCCTAAGCAACTTATTGGCGGCCTGACAAACAGTGAGGCAGCACATACTGCCGACATGAACGAGGCGCTTTGGGAAGTCATACAAACCGCCCGCCGCGGCGGCAAGCTCGTGCTCTGTATGGGTGCCGGCTCAATCGACACCTGGGTACGTCAGCGGCTCGCGGCCACAAAATAAATCGTGCGGCCCTCTGTCGTCCACCGCCGTTCATAGGTTGTCATGATTTTGTATTCAGCGGAGAGCGGTGCATTGTGTAGGTCGAAGGCCAGTTCACGTAGACGCCACTTTGTTGCAACAAGCTGTTCAAGCGTCCAATGAAACAGTCCCTGGTCATCGGTTTTTATATTGATACGAGCATTTTTGTCCACGTGTGCTTTTCTGTACATTTCAAGATATCGAGCATGTGTAAGCCGTCGTTTTGCATCGCGCCTTCGCGGAAACGGATCAGAAAATGTCAGCCATAACTCCTGTACGCTGTGCGGTTGTACAACTTCAAGTAGCTGATCGGCCCTCGCTCGCACAAACCAGATGTTGTCGAGCCCCAGTTTAAGGGCCTCTCTTGCACCTTTTTGCAAACGATCAGCCTTTACGTCTAGCGCAATATATAGTTTCCCAGGATGACGCCTTGCCACTTCGACCAAAAACAGTCCAGTCCCCGCGCCAACTTCAACAGTAAGCGCTTGTTGCGCAAACAATCGCTCACTCACCTTGCTCGAGCGCCATGCATCGAGCTCATAACAATTCGTTGCTTCTCGGAAGAGGGCAAAGCGGTATTTTTTTGCGTTTGCGGGTAATAACGAAATCGAGAGGGTTCACGAATACTACTACTCAACAGGGGTGAATTTTAATTGCTCGTCACTGAGCAGCGAATCCTCGAACTTCCCAAATGATCCTAACGATTTCCTCTTAGCATCAAATATCGCCTGGAATTTGGCGATATCGCCCGTTCCAAGCGACCCGGTACCGCCGAACATATCAGGGTTGGCATCGCTCATAACGGCTTTGCGAATTTTCTCATACTTTGGGCTCGACACATCAAGGCGAGATACGTCGTCTCTTTCGTACAGGTACAAGCTAGCCCCCACAAGTCCCAACGCGACCACAACTGCCCCGCACAGTGCAACAAGCAACCGGCGTTTTGACATAGCGACTCGTATACTTCGAAGCGCCTCCACTATTGGCTGCCCTCCGCTACCTGTTTCTTGATATCATTAACCACTTTTTGGTAGTCATCGAGTATCTGGTCTATCTTGACAACAGAGGTGTTGAGCTTGGCACGCTGAACCCGCGCCTCGCCCAAGGCGTCATGAAATACGATAGGTTCCGCTTGGCAATCGCGTGTGACCAGCGACCGAATCATATCGTCGTACTTTGTGTAATTTTCGGCAAAGGCCGCTATTTCATCACGGAGATTGCCCGTCAGTGTCATGAGAATGGGAGCGTCGATCTTATTGGCAGCCGCTCTAGTGTTGAAATCAACAAGCAGCCTCCCGAATATTTCGTAGAGGTGCCCGCGGTTAATACGTGTTGGTTTTTCCGTCTGTTGCAAACGCTGAATGCTTATCTGGGCATCTATGCAGTTAGCCCGCACGAGCGCGACCTGTTCATCGCTGAGCGACGCCGCATCAACCCGTACAGTAGGCGACAAGACAATCACTAGCGCAACGAGTACCTTATAGACTTTTTTCATTCATCATGTATTATCCGCCATTTCGAATGAGCGGTCAAACAGCCACAAGCATCCGCACCAAATGCGACCACAACCGTCAGTCGGGTTAGCTGAGGTAGGGCAGCTAAATACCCTTTTTCCCGCATGCTACGTACGGCTAGCACTGAGCGCCCGCTACTGTCATTTTGTTTTGTACCGCTTATTCTGACATCATCTCAGACGAGTTGGCCTGGAAGCATGTAAGCCGTGCGTTCCTTCTCAACCATTCCTTCAGATATGAGCTTTTCAAGAATGATACCAAGTCGTTCATCATTGATAACCTGCGCGAGTTGTGCTTCCGTTTTCTTTCCATGTGTCAGTTCTCGAATAATCTGCCCGCGCACCTGACGTGCACTCCCCATAAATCCACCTTGTTTTTTATAATGCTTACTCTTTGATATCGAGCCAAGTTTTTGTGACTTCAGGTATGTTCCGTAGTCCATGAGCGCTGCATACCAACCACGGATATCCCTGCGGTCGGCTGTACGTTCCAGCAGGGCATAGATCTCGGCGTCGGTTACATCGGTTCTGTCGGCGAAAAAGTGGTAAAAGTATACCGTGCGAATATTAGTTTCTACAAAAAAAGCCACGTGTGCGAACGCGTATACTTGTATTGCTCCGGCGGTATTTCGCCCGACACCTGGTAGTTTCACCAGATCTTCGTGCTTGTCTGGAAAATGGCCCAGATGAACAATAGCCTGGGCAGCTTCATGGAGATACCTGGCGCGCCGGTTATACCCCAGTCCTTGCCACGCCGCAAGAACCTCTGAGAGCGGTGCTTGTGCAAGCTGTTCGACATTTTTGAACACGTGTACAAACATGTTGAATTTTGGGATAACTCTCTCGACCTGCGTCTGTTGGAGCATGAGTTCGCTCACAAGGACATGGTACGGACTGGGATCCTCTCGCCAAGGCAAGTGTTTCCTGCCGTGCCCTTCGTAGTACTGCCACACGACCACTTGGAATTGTTCCGTTGTCATGCACCCTAGTATAATAAACGTATGGATATTACAAAATACATGCACGCCTGCTTTGTCGTTACGAAGAACAGTCAGTCGATTGTCATTGACCCAGGTAAGTTATCGTCAGACTTTGTCGCACCCAAAGACACCGTTGGCGTTGTCGTAACGCATATGCACGAAGACCACTGGAGTGCTGAGCATTTGGCCCGCATACCTGGTGTGCCCGTCTTTACCACTGCTGACGCTGCTGAAGAAATGAGGAAATTTGGCATCGAAGCCGAAGTAGTTGAAGCAGGCAATACTCGGATGGCCGGTGAGTTTACGCTAACATTTACAGGTGGCAAACATGCCCATATTCATCCAGATGTGCCAGTGTGTCAAAATGTTGGCATACTGATTGATAATGGAGAAATCTATTATCCAGGCGACTCGTTTGCTGAGCCGGGTGTTGCGATTAACGTACTCGCCCTACCTATTGCAGCACCGTGGATGAAAACTAGTGAAGGCATGGATTT
>JBDHUL010000011.1:0-19732 GCA_039812985.1 Saccharimonadaceae bacterium (SeqCode) | reverse complement strand
AACCTTCATCTCAAAGAATGTGAATGGCGGTATAATACGAGAGATGATGATAGGTACAAGTTGCTACTTAACCTACTGCGAGAAAGGAATGGCTAGGCGGTAAACTGGTCTTGAACCAAAATAATATACTACATACTGCACCGAGCCAGAGTCTCTTTTTCATATATGTCCTTTTTGTTTTGTTGCTGTTTCTAGGCAGCGTCTCTCTTTGTACTTTCACATAGTACTGTAAAGCATGGCTCAATGCAAGGGCCATTCGGTTCTAGTTTTCCACAGCGTGATTTCCAGTGTTGGTTAGCTATACTACATACTGCACCGAGCCAGAGTCTCTTTTTCATATATGTCCTTTTTGTTTTGTTGCTGTTTCTAGGCAGCGTCTCTCTTTGTACTTTCACATAGTACTGTAAAGCATGGCTCAATGCAAGGGCCATTCGGTTCTAGTTTTCCACAGCGTGATTTCCAGTGTTGGTTAGCGTGATCTCAGCGGCCAGATACCGAATTGCGAGGACGAGCCACCGGCAACACTTTAGAAACGAGCATAGCTATCGCCGTGTACCACGAGATGCCGCGGTATGCTAAGATGAAAGGAGCGGAACAATTAAAACAGAAGGATAGTCGGTGGGCAACGAACTCGAAACGGCAGCAAAACAAACTGATTTTTTTGAGGTTGAAGACCCGAAAGCATTTTATGCTGCGATTGATCGGCGAAATCTACGCAACGAATTGTCCCCGTCGCGGCCCTATGTGTACTGGACGGCCGAAGTGTACGACCAGAAAAATGGCATCAAAGGGGGTGGTGGACTAGGCGTGCTTGCGGCCGATATGCGGCGTGTGGCCGAAGCGTTGAAGGTTCCGTTTGTCCTCGTTACGCCGTTTTATCGGACTGAACTGCACCAGTCGGTAGCAGATGGTGGGCAAAGCGAGTGGTATAAGAACACAGCGCCCGAAGAATTTGATTTCGTGTTGGCGGGTGAAGTGACGGTCAAAACTGACAGCGGCGAAGCTCGGCTGGGGGTGTATGAAAAGACTCTTGGTTCAACGCGGTTTGTGACGATGTCGGAGCCAAACTTTGGAGAACTCTACGGGGGTGAAGGGAGTAGCGACCATCGGTTATACCAGGATATTGCGCTTGGGTTTGGCGGGTATGCAGCGCTTAAACTGCTCGGTATTCGTCCGGCAGCGATTCAGCTCAATGAAACGGCGACGGTGTTCGCAGCGGTGGCCAGGCTCGATGAACTTTGTCGAAATGGCATGAATGTATATGAAGCGATCGTATATGTCAGAAAACACACTTTGTACACGAACCATACTCTTGTGCAGGCAGCGGAAAGCGAATTTAGCCGCGACCAATTTAGCCGCTTTGTTTTGCCGAATGTGGCGAGTCCAGCGGTACGGCACTGGCTGCTCCAGCAGTTCGACGGCGGCGATCATCTGCGCCTTAACAAACTTGCAATCGAACTGACAGAGGCAAAAAGCGGCGTGTCGCGGCTGCATGCCCGGGTATGCGACTTTAGGGATAGTAGTGGTGAGCGGGTAAAGTTTCATGCTATTACGAATGGGATCGATTTTGATACTTGGGTGCTCCCGGAAATACGGACAATGTACCGAGAACGAGGCTTGGTAGACGAGTTTGGCCTTGTTCCCGATGACTACGCTAGCCATATATTGCAACTCAGTGCAGTGAGACTGCGAGAGCTTAAAGCTCTTGGTAGGCAGCGAGCAAACGAGATACTCCGGAGCCGAAAGGACCAGTACGGGCAGCCGTTCGAGTTACCGGAGAACGCTGTGGTCTTTGACTTTAAGCGGCGGTTTGCTGACTACAAGCGGCCGTGGATGCCCTTTGAGCGTGTGGATGAGCTCAAGGATATTTTGCGTACGTATGATGCGCATTTTGTACTCGCTGGCAAAGTCTGGCTTGGAGACGCGCGTATGTACGCAAAACTGCAAGAAGTGCTCCGCCAGGTTGCTGACGATCCTTTACTGAGAGCGCGAGTCCACTACTTGCAGGACTACGATGAGGCGCTCGGACGAGCGTTGGCATACGGTTCAGACGTGGCTATAAATGTACCGGTGATTGGCCTTGAGGCCTGTGGGACATCCTGGGAAAAGGATGTTGCCAACTTAAAACTCCTTATTTCGACGGCCGATGGCGGTGTTGCCGATGTATCGCCGTTGCCGTGCTTCGAAGTAGAGGGAGTGACGTACGATGACGAAGTGACGTCGTTGTATGAGCAACTGCGTCAGGCGGGTGAGGCACTTCGCAACGATGCTTTGCTCGAAAAGGCCGTTCACGCTCAGCTCGTTGGGTATCTGCCAACGCTGTCGGCGGCACGTATGATGAAAGACTATTTGCGGTTTTTGTTTGACAAGTAACGCTGAGTACTTGGTGAGTCATGGTACACTTGTAAGCATGAGCATTGCTACCAGACGATGGCGCGGAGGAAAAACGATCAACTATCGCCGTGTGTTTAGCGCAGTTAATGCCCCGACATCGCAGATGCTAGCGCACGAGGAGGTCGATGTCCAGTTATGGGGAGGCACGTTTTATTGCTACTACCGTGTCAGTAATCATATCAACCTCATGACTTCGACAGATGCAGCGACATGGACGGAGCGGGGCAATATTCTTACTCAAAGTCCAGCCGGGACGACAAACTATCTCGCGAATCCATCGTTCGAAACAGGGACAACGTTGCCAGACAGCTGGACGCTGAACGGTGCGCCAGTGACGCGGGTGACGACCGACATGAACAGCGGCGCATATGCGGTACGTATTCAGACATCAGCCCAGACAGCCAACTGTTTGTCTGCCCCTGTTGCGGTGACTGCCGGGAACCTCTACAAAGTCGGAACGTACGTCAAGGGTACGGTGTCGGGAGCTCAGTGGTTTGTGACGGTGCGGTGGTGGTCCCAGGCGGGTGGGACGGGGTTCATCTCGCAGACGAACATGACAATACAAGTTGGTACGTATAGTACATGGCAATACCTAGGAGCGGCGATGCTGGCGCCATCAGGCGCCGTGAGCGCTACGGTTGACCTGCGTTCAGTCAACGGCACGGGCGACGTGTACTTCGACGACGTGAGCCTTGTTGATGGGTCATGGGATGAAGGCGAGTGTATCTCACCGTCGCTCGTAGAGAGCAACGGGACGTACTATTTGTTCTACGAAGGCAACGACGGCACTCATGCCCACGTCTGTTATGCCCAGGCAGCTTCGCCGCTTGGCCCCTTTACGAAAATGGGACGAGTTCTCTCTGGTCAGGGTACAGGGTTCGAGAGTGTTCTCGCTGGCACACCGGCGGCTACCAAAATTGGCAACCGGTTTTACCTTTTTTATCACGGCTACGATGGCACCCACGACATGATTGGACTGGCGTGGTCAGACGACCTTGTAACTTGGACGAGGCATCCTGGTAACCCTATTATGGTACAAAATCCGACGAACTCATGGGAATCACTCAAGGTTGCACCGTCGTCTGTGTTTGTTGATGCGCCCAACGGCTACGTCTATGTTGCCTACGAAGGGCAAGACGCTGTTGGTAAATGGAATACCGGCATTGCCTATATGAAAGTTAGTGACCTTGAAACAGGGGTGCTGACGGAGCAGTCGGCAACACCGATTCTGCAAGCGTCAGCGGGATGGGATAATGACTTTACGCAACTGCCGTGTATCGTTGAGAATGGTTCGGGTGGTTTGTATCTATTTTATTCCGGGCATGTCATGCCAGGTAATAGTTTCCGGCTGGGACGTACCGACCTGATGTGGACACTTGTTCCAGGATAACAAGCACAAGCGTTGCGCAAAAAAACATAAGTGTTGTATGCTAGCTCTTGTAACCCATAACAACACTAAAGAAACAGCAAGGAACACTCTATGAGAAACAAACTTATCATTGCCGCAGTAGTGCTGGTTGGCTTGGCGTCAGTTGCCTACGCCGCGTTTACACAACTTTTGACCGTGAACGGCACTGGTACAGCGACGGGTACGTGGAATGTCGCTATTACGGGCATTGCTCTCGATGCTAGTTCGTCGGGGGGAACAAATAATACGCCACCAACCTCTAACGCGACGTCCGCCACGTTTGATGCGACATTACCGTATCCGGGTGCGACAGCCGTCTATAACGTGACAATTGAGAACACGGGCAACGTGGACGCGAAGCTGAGCTCTATTACAAACCTCACCACGCTTAACAACACCGCTCCATCGTACATCAAATACGCAGTAACGGGTGTAGCAGCCGACGACATACTCGCCGCGGGAGGTTCAACGACGGCAACAGTGACGGTGAGTTGGGACGCAGCTGACACGACAACTCAAACGACGACGCACTCGAAGTCAGCAACGATCGACTTTAACTACGTCCAGACGCCGTAGTTGGTGCGGGGCAAAAAGGCATGCTTCTGTTTGAAAAAGCAGAAGCACGTTTTTCTTTTTAGAACAAACGATGTACACTGGTATGAAGAAGGCGCATGTGGCATAAAAACAAACGTACGGCAATGAGAAACAAGTTTATCCCTATACTGGTTGTGCTGATTTCAGCCGCGTCGGTTGCGTACGCGTCTTTTGCGACTAACCTGACGGTGAATGGTACCGGTACGGCGACAGGGAACTGGCAAGTTGAGATTATTAGTATCACGCCAACTGGCCAAGTAGGTGCAACCGATTCGGTGGCACCGTCGTTTACCACAACGTCAGCGACGTTCAATGTCAATCTTGGCTATCCTGGCGCAACGTCATCGTATCAGGTAGCCATAAAGAACAAAGGCAACATCAACGCAAAGCTAAGCACGATTACCGACCTTACGACGTTAAATGCCGCCGCACCTGCCTACATTACCTATAGCATTGCCGGCGTGGCGGTCAATGACGCGCTCGCGCCAAACGCTACTGCCACGGCGACAGTGACGGTATCATGGGCGTCAAGTGCAAACACAAATCCAAGTGGTGCGTCAAAATCAGCGACGATCAACTTTAATTACATCCAGAACTAAGAGACGGCCATGGTGCGTGGCCAGCGACTCAACCCGTACAGAATGGCACTAAGGCAGGCAGCAGTACTGCTCGTGATGCCAGTCGTTGTTCTAACAACAACATACGCATTATTTAGTCAGCAGCTGACAATCAACGGCAGTGCTTCGAGCGTGGCGTATGTGTCGAATAACTACACCACAGCGACGTACACAAAGACGCAAACGGGAACAGGGCCGTATACGTACAGTATTGCAATGACGATAAAGAACAATGGCGCAACGTCAATTACGGCTTGGCAAGTAACGTTTAACTTGCCACCGGGCATGACCGGTTTGACGTGCCCGTCAAGCGTCGTGTGTACGCAAAATGCAACAACGGTGACTCTAAAAAATGGAACGGGGAACGGAACAATTATCACTCTCTCGACGACGAGTTTTTCGTTCTCGTTCACGACAACAGCCGCGAGCTATACGCTTCAGAACGTGACTATTTCCGCGACCTATGCGACGACATTTCAGACAGTCGCAGGTCTGACGGTGACGGCATCGCTTGGGACAAAATCGGGAGGGGCCTACCCGCTCACTATGACGATAACGAACAACTCCGGCCAGAGCATGAGCGGCTGGCAAGTCACTATTCCCACCAGCAAGACCTGCACGGCAATCACCGGTCTGCCAAGCGGTGTCACGTCTGTATGTGGCGCGCGGTTGATTACGTTGACGGCGAACACAGTAACTATTGCAAGCGGCGCGTCGTATGGTTTTTCGACGCCGCTGCCACTGATTAGTGTAAGCGGTACCATGACAATAAACGGTACCGTCGCCGTAAAAGGTAAGGCCTAATGTTTCGCAGGCTTTTTACGGTAAAGCCGGCCGCATGGTGGCTATTGCTGACGGCGGCGGTGGTGGCAGTTGCACCACGACTGGCGTGGCAGTTAAAGCTAGTTGATTCGCATGACGCGCTGTACATTGTTCAACCTGTTGCGGCGCTCATCGGAGCGCTGTTGGCGCGCTACTTGCTACATGGTCAGAAGAGCCGTTTGCGGCATACGACGGACAAGGCCTTCGTCGTTGGGTCAGTGCTGTCGGTATGGTTTGTGCTGTATTTTATGTCAGGGCTATTTCTGACGTTTGTACACAATGCTGTTGCGTCGAGCTGGCAGGCGGTGGGGTTGAATATCATATCGTTTGGCGCGAGTGTGCTTGCACTGGAGTTTATGCGTTATAGTCTCATGGTGCTTGCCGGACGACGGAATCTCCTGTGGTTTGGGGTACTTGTGAGCGTGGTATGTGCTATTCAGCAGATTGGCCTGATACTGCCGCCCGAAGCAGGATCGTTCCTTGAGCTGCTCAAATTTGGCATCACGTATATTCTCCCGGCAGGTGTGATGAGCCTGTTGTTAACATACCTGTCTGTGGCAGCTGGGTTTGGCCCGCAGCTTGTCTACGGGCTGGGGGCGATTGCGGCGGCTGTGCTTCCACCGATTATCCCAAAATATGACTGGTACATGACGAGTATGTCGTCGGTGTTACTTGCAGTGGCGGTCTATATGGTGGTCGATCGAAGTGGCGGCGGCACCGACGCTGAGCGCTTGCGGCGTCGACATCGACGTCCGCGACTGGCATTTGACGCAATGTTTGGGGTGTTCACCGTTGCTCTTGTATGCTTCATGACGGGGGTATTTACCTATAAACCCGTTGTTATCATGTCGAACAGCATGCTACCGGTGTTTAGCCGCGGGTCAGTGGTCGTCGTGCAGCAACTGCGTGGTTCAATGGACATACAGGTGGGAGATATCATACAATATGAGGCAGAACACAAAACAATAACGCACAGGGTGGTGGCAATTGATACGGCTGAAGACGACAGCGGCGACCGGGTTTTTACAACCAAAGGCGACAACAACAAGAGCCGCGACGAGCCGGTTGCGCAGTCGAGGGTTATTGGCATTGTGCGCTCGACCATACCATATGCCGGGTACCCGACAGTCTGGCTTCATGATATCTCTGCGAAACACTAAAGGGGTAGCCGAAAGTGGCAGCACCAGTTATTGATTACCGCCGACATGTGAGACGCCCCGTCGGGTTTGTGATAGTTGGGCTGTTGCTTTTTGGCGCAGCTGGGTATCTGTGGTACGACGTGTTGAAGCGGCGCAGTAATGCCGAACCGGTACCGGCGGCGTATAGCTACACGGTCAAACAAACAATCGACAAAAATGTCGTGTATTTCCCGAGTAGTTTTTACACCAACGGTCCCGGCACTAACACCGTCTACACCATGGAGCTCACTGATAAAGTGAGAACGACATTTCACTATCGGTTTTCAGGCTCCACCCCCCAGCAGCTTGCCTATGCTTATGACATACGTGCTATGGTGCGCGGGCGGTATTCGCCGAAAGGCGACGAAAGCGAGATGGCTAACGTATGGTCAAAGGACTTTCAGCTTTTGTCGCCAGTGCACGGGGTGAGTACGGGGACTAGTTTGGCGGTTGACCCGAGTGTAGACGTTCCATTTGCCGAGTACCGAAAACGCATCGAACAGCTCAGGGTGGCACTCACTCTCCCTATTACAAGCGACGTTGTTGTACTTTTTACGATAAATATATCGGGAATTGTTGATGGAACACCGTTTAACGATCTGCGTACCGCGACCGTGACAATACCGCTCGGTGAAACTATCTACAGTATTGCTCAGAAATATGACAAAGAAGATACCAAACAGGTAGTGGCGGCCAGTATTCGGAAAAATGTTGATACGCAGGCACAGTATGAATTCTACGCTGCGGGAGCACTGATGCTACTGGCGCTGACGTCATTGGTATATGGGTTACGTAAACAGATATTTCGTACCCCTTATCAGCGAGAGCTGGACAAAATATATCGCTACCATGATGGTATTATCGTTCGAGCGAGTCGCCCGACCGACCTCGTTGGCAAGCGGATTGTGGCGGTGAAAAGCTTCGACGATATGGTGAACCTCGAAGAAGAGCTCAAACTCCCCATTGTGGCCGTTCCGGCGGGGAGCGAAGCAACACAGTTTGTGATTATCCACGGCGATGTCGTCTATGTATACACGCTCGGTCGTATCGTGGTTGACAAGAGCAAATCACTTGAAGAAATCGACGCGACAGTAGGGAAAAAGCTGACGAATAAGCACCGACCGCGTTCGTTGTAGCGGCCATACTACTTATGGTATAGTAGAGCCTAATAAAACGGAGGTCATATGCACGAAAATAATTCTTTGCGTCCGTCGCTCGCGCGGGAACGCCCGGTGAGCCATTCGACGCCCGATCCGGTACCACTTGCTGAGCCAGCTGCGCCGTCTGTTGCTCATCGACGGGGGCCGGTGAAGAAAACATCGTTTAACCGTCAGGCACTGATTGGTATTATTGGCATCGTACTTGCAGCCGGATTGCTGTGGTGGCTCTTTGGCCGGGGCGGCGGGTTGCCGTCCTATATTGAGACGTCGAAGTACCAGGCGGTGTTTTTGCAAACTGGTGAGTTTTACTTTGGTAAAGTGCAGAGTATGACGAACGATACTCTCGTGTTAAAGGACGTTTTTTATGTTCAAAAAGCAACGCAAACTGACGCAAATAACAAAACATCTACTTCAAGCAATAGCCTTGAGCTGATCAAGCTGGGGAGGACCGAAGTACATGGTCCAGAGGATACAATGGCGATCAACCGTGCACAGGTGCTTTACGTCGAGAACTTGAAAGATGATGGCCAGGTTGTCGAAAAGATTCAGGCTTACAAACAACAGAACAAATAGTATGCTCGAGATTCGTTCGCAGCGGTTTGGGTCGAAGCGGTCAGTGCATGAACGTCGTCGGCGACGTCAAACGGCGCGTCGGACAACCACTGCTGCGGTCATTCTTCTCGTGCTTATGCTACTCACCGGGGTTATCTATGTGTGGTATATGGGGAGGCACCCGGCTCGGCAGGTGGTAAAGACTATTACTCCGTCGGTTGCACCGTCTATAAAGGCGCCAAAAGTGTCACCCGACGCACCAGTATCCATCGTGCAGCAAACGTTTAGCGGTTCGGTTCCGGCTGGAGGGAACGCGGGGTTGAGTATTAAAACGAACCCTGGAGCGGCTTGCCAGATAACGGTCAAAGTCAACAGTACACTGCTTCCTGATGCGGGATTAGTTCCAAAAATAGCCGATGAATTTGGTATGGTTGACTGGTCATGGACGGTGCCTAGAAACGTTCTGCTTGGCAAATGGCCGACAGAGGTAACGTGCGCCAATGATCAGAAAAAATCAGCGTATTATCGGGTTGATCTTGAGGTGACACGGTAGGATTAGTTGAGAGACCGTATATACGTTGTCCACTGGCTGTCGCTGAGTGAGGCCGATGACTTGATGAGAATGAGGAGGGATTTTTTTGTGAATATAAGGGACTGAGGTCCTCTGGTTGAGTTACCAACAAACACTCGAGAGCCATCGACGGTAATGTATCGGTTGGCATTATAGTTCCCCGCGAGCTCTTCTAGTTTAGTGTCGGTATTGTTCTGAAACTCGCTAGGAATAGGCTGCTCGCTAACAGTTACGGGGACGCCATGGACAGTGTCGCTGTAGGCAAAAACAGCGTTGTGGTCGGGGGGGCTGACTCGGGTCCAATCCATGCGACGTTTGTCTGGGCTAATGGTCGGGTAGTTTGGTGTGCCCCTGGGAAGGATACCGGTGGCTGGGGTAGTCTGTGCGTGTGGCGCTAGTGGGGAGGACGAGTGTTTTGGCCATAGCCAAACAGCGAGAACCACAAAAAGCAGCAATGCTACAGCTAGCAGCTTCTTGAGTTGACGCTGTTTCGTCCAAGCAGTATAGAGAGGGGTGCCAGGCTGGCGTGATGACATAGGCTAGTTGGGGTATAACGGCGTGTCGTCGGGCATCTGCAGTCCACCAACGAACGTCCGTCCGTGCATTAAACGTTTTGCGGGATCAGCTGTGAATTGCAAGGTGAGGTCGGTGATGGTTGGCCCACGGCTTACATCATCTGGGTAGCCAAATGCCTGAGAACTGTCAACTGATACATTGAAGAAAAAGTAGCGGCCGCAGGATATATTTGTGCCTGCACCGTCTTTAACAATGTACGAACCGGGCGTACCAAGCGTGACGTTTCCGAAGTTTGTCTCTTGCCCCCAAGTTGACATTGTTGCGCATTTGCTCGCAGCTTGCTGGTTAGCCATACTGCGGTACTTGAGCTGCCAGCGTGCACCAATGGAGTTGTCAACGCCGTTTAAGAGCCAGTAGTTCGGAAATACATCGCTGTCGGTATCGAACATGATAGAGTATTTCGCAACTTGGGGCTGGGAAAGCAGAGCGGTTTGTTGAGTTACTGGAGTTGAATACGACATAACAGGGGTGAGTATAACGAGTCCGGCTGTTCCATCACCGGCGATTCCTGTACCAACACCACCACTGCCACCGGCTCCGGCGCCATTTCTGTCACTGTCACCAGCATTACCAGGGGTTTGCCCAGTACCGGCTTCCGCTGAGCTAACACTGCCAGTATAGTAGCTAATACCACCACCGCCTCCACCGGCGCCGGCCGTTGCACCGCTGCTTGCACCCCCACCTCCGCCGTAGTAGCCACTGCCGCCACCCCCACCACCAGCTCTCGTTGTGCTCACCGCGCCACCACCCCCACCACCCCCAGTCAAAAAGCCAATCCCAGCGTTTCCGTTGCCGTTGGTCGTACATGTGCTGGTGCGTCCTTCAGCGCCGTTACCGCCATCAAGATAGCCAGCGGTCTGTCCGGTGCAGGAATTACCTTCGCCTGTTGCTGTACCGCCAACGCCTGCTGCTGATGGCGTGGCCGCTGCGCCACCACCAGCAAACGGTGATGTACCAGAGCCGGTACTCCCAGCAATTGCTGTCACCGTATCGCCACCCGCCCCACCGTTGCCACCATGCGAACCTGATGCGCTGCGGCCTCCTCCTCCACCCCCACCACCGGCGACAATGATGAGGGGGGTATTTCCAGCATCAGTGCGACGAACACCTGATTCACCACCCCCGCCGCCACCGCCGCCAGAGGTATTGCGAGTGCCGCCTCGACCATTACCTCCAACGCTGACGCTCAGTACCTCGCCAGGGGAAACATTGACGATTGACGTCGCATAGCCACCGCCTGCGCCATTTCCTCCGTTAGACCCTGTGCCTCCTCCACCGCCACCTCCTCCACCGCCACCCCAAGCCTTGACACGGAGGCTTGTTACGCCGGCGGGGACGGTATAGCTTGTTACGCCGGCTGTCGTCAGCGTCGTTGCTGAGCTACCGACAGAACAGTCGGCACCACCGAGAATATACGACTTGCCATCATAATATGCCGAAGCAGCACCATATCGTGCCATGGTGAACCGTTGGTTGGTGGTGTACCACTCACCGATGCCGGTTGGGTTGTTGCCGCTTGCAATTGTGGTGTTAGCACTAATAGGCGCGACCAAGGTCGTAGGGGTGCAGGTGTTTGGGCTACTACGCCCACCCTGTATATAAACATATCCGTTTGCGGCAAACCCATCAGCATCGGCGAGAGGACCGGGTAAGCTGGTTGAAAAGTTCCAGCTGCCAGCAACGCCTGTGCCCGTATTGAGCTGGGCAAACTGACTGTCGCTCAAATAACTCGTCCCATCGTAGCCACCGAAAATGTAGAGATTGTTAGCATAGGCGACAGCGGTCGCGCCGCTACGAGCTACACTAAATGGGCTGCTCGCAGTTGACCATGTGCTTGTTATATTACCGCCACTGCTAAGCTGCGGACTGGCATAGATGGTGTTGCATACGTTGCTTGCTGTGCAACCGGTGCCGGTGCCTTCACCCCCGACAACATAGAGGCGGTCATTCCACACAGCGGCTCCAAACTTCGTCCGGCCAGCCGGGAGGCTGTTTGTTGCCGTGGCCCAAGACGAAATGCCTCCAGCGCTCGGTGTGGCATAGTAGACTTCACTACGCCGGTCAGTTGCGGTATCGCTTTGGCCGCCGATGTAGTAGAGGGAATTACCAGCAGCACGCAGTTTACCCCAGGCACGGCCAGCTGGTAGCGAACCGGTGCTCGTCCACGTTCCCAGACTGCCGTTTGCATCGATTGTTGTGTATGAAACATCGTTCGTCGTGCCAGTACAATCGCTTGCACTGGTGCAGCCTCCGGCGACATACAGATAGCCGCCGAGTATAGCAGCAGAAACACCGACGCGCTGAGGCGCGGCGGTATAGGTGTTTGCACTTGTACTATAGCCAGCGGGAGCACCGCTGTCGTTGTTATACACTTGAAATGTTTGCACGACGTTGGTTGTGGTCGTGCAGCCGCCAGGGCTAGCGCCATTTGTACAGCCTCCAAGAACGTAGGCAAACGAATTTGATACCGGAACCGATAGACCCCAGCGTTGCTTAATCTGCACGGCAGAAGTATTAAAGGCCTCTCCGGTCCCGCTTCCGAGGCTGCCATCGCTGACATTGATTTTGACGAACTCAATATCAGCGAGCACGCCGGAAGTGGCTTCGTATCCACCGACAACGTAGAGGTAGCCATTGTATCCAAAGGCCGATGACCGCCGCCGTCCGACCGCCATTTTATTTGCAGCTTCGGTCCATCCGCTTGTGCCGGCAGTAACGACGTTGTTATTGTTGTCAAACTTGGCGTAACGAACCGATTTGAGGTCTTGGATATTTGGCGATACGCCCCCGATGAGATAGATGTAATTTGCGTACACGGTACCGCTCATAATGGCAAGTCCTGGAGTTATATCACCGGGGACGTTCCCAATCTGTAATTGGCCGGAGGTTGAGCAGTTGGCGACGGCCCCGCCAGTTTGGAGGTCGCATTTGTAAACCGCTTGCGCGTAGGCAGTACAGCCGGCGTTGTTACTCGTCGTGCAACCGCCAAAAATAAAGAGGTTACCCGGGATAGTACTTGCCGCGACCGGGTTAGCGCGGGCGTAGGCGTATTGGTAGGAGACCGATGTGGCGCCAACTCCAGTCATCGATTGTTGCGTCCAGGCCCCGATGCTCCCGTCGCTGCCCAGGGTAGCGCGCATGATGGTGTTGGTGTTGTTGTTACCCGTCAGGCCGCCGATAAGGTAGATACGATTATTAAATAGTACAGGGCTCGCTGCTGCTACTGCAACAGGGGGCAGGTTGCTGGTCTGAACGCACCAGGCATTGTTTTGATACGTGCCAAATGGACACGTGGCCGGTTTTGACATCTGACCGGTCGAACTAATGGCGACGTAGGCAATGCCGTTGACGACGCCACTGGGGTTGCACGCGGTGTCAGTACAGCCTCCCATGATGTACAGATAGCCGTTCGCAACGATAGATGCATGTAGTAGACTACCTACAGCCGTATTCGGAAAATTGCAGTTTGTCGGCGAACCCCCGCTGCACGGGGCGGTTCCGGCAGCGGCTGACTGGCCAACCGTCGAGGCATCGCCGTCTCGGTTAATATTGCCGTAGACGATGCTGTCTAAGGGGCTATTGCAGGCTCCTGTCGTGAGATTTTGGGCCGAGCAGCCGCCCACTTCGTAAATAACGTCGCGCCAGGCAAAGAGCCCGTGCCCAAACCGTTGATTTGATACCATACCTACTGTGTTCCAGACATCAAGGCTCCCGTCGGTATTGATACTGGCAACTTGCGTGTCCGATTGTATTGTTGAACAATACCCGCTCGCGTTGACCGCACTACAACCCCCCGATACGTACAAGTAGGCTCCCCACACGACTGAAAAATTCCCGCCACCTGACATTCGGCCTGTTGCAAAACTACTCGTTTGCACCCAGTTGTTGAGGGTACCGTTTGAGTTGATCTTGTTGTAATAGACGTTGTTTTGTGGCGTTCCCCCGACTGTGGTGGCGCCACCGATGACGTACAGCCGGTCATTGTAGACCTGTGCACTGTGGCCGTAGAGGTTGGAGGAAAGGGCGGTTGAGCTCGTCCATGCCCCAAGGCTGCCAGCTGGCGTAATGTCAGCGACCTGAACAGTATTTGCTGGCCCGGTGCTGGTTCGTCCTCCAGTGAGGTACATACGGTTGTTGTAGGCGACTGCCGAGGCATCTGACAGTCCAGTCCCGAGACTGGTATCGCTATACCAATAATTCCAGCTCGCTTTATTGTTATCTGACGGATGCCATAACTGTGGTTCGCCGTTGGCTCCAATCTTTGCGATGTATATAGTACTTTGGGGGGTTCCGGTACTGTCTTTGCCGCCGATGACGTACAGGAAGCCATTGTATGCTACGAGCGTGTAGTTGGTGCGTGCCTGGGGAAGGGCATATACACTGTCAGTACACCAACCACTGCACGCGCCGCCGCCAGGGTTAGGGCTCTCAAGGGACCCATCAGTTGTTGAGAGGTGTATCCAGTTGAGGGTGGTACTCGCTGTACTTCCGCCGCTTCCGTAACTGATAACAATAATACCGTTACTACCGGCCGTACCGACAGCACCCGTTGCTCCCGCCGCGCCTCCTTGTCCAGCACCTGCGCGGTCTACGTCGCTGGCGTTACCTGGAGCTGTGCCGCTACCGGCAGTGGTCGTGAGACTGCCACTCGTGAGACTTGATCCACCACCACCACCGCCCCCACCAGCGCTTGTGCCCGCCCCAGCCCCGCCACCACCACCGTAATACCCACTCCCACCACCACCACCACCAGCGCGAGTTGTCGATAGGACGCCGCCACCATTGCCGCCTCCGGTCAAACCACCTATCGCTCCCGATCCGTCACCGCTGCCATTGACGCCGTCGGCGCCCGCACCCCCGAACAATGAACTTCCAGGTAGGCCAGCGTTTGCTCCAGTACCGGCTGCGCCGCCAGCACTGGGAGTGCCTCCGCTCCCCCCAATGTTCGTACTGTTTGACGTTCCGCCGGCGATGCCACTTGTGCCACCTCCCGCGCCCCCGGCTGCCCCGATGTGAGAGGACGTGCTGCGTCCGCCGCCGCCCCCGCCACCACCGGCGGCAATAGCCAGCGGGGTTGCGCTTCGGTAAATGCTTGAGTAAGCCCCAGCCCCGCCACCACCACCGGAGGTATTGCGTGTGCCGGCTGCTCCGCCACCTCCGACGTAGACAGTGAGTGTTTCGTTTGGCGTGACCGCCAGTGTTCCAGAAACATATCCACCGCCACCTCCCGCGCCCCCGGCTGCCCCTGAACCGCCACCGCCACCGCCACCTCCCGCACCCCATACTTTGATGTCGACGTTTGTGACACCGGCCGGTACGACAAACGTGCTGCCACCTTGGGCGCTAAAAATTTGTCCGGACAATGACGTTCCGCCGACTGAGTAGAGGTATCCTCCGGCGACAGCCGTGCCACCACCCCAGTTGGCCTGGGGTAGTTTGGTTGCAGTGTTCCAAGCATCAAACCGTGCGCCCGTCGTACGACCCTTTTTGATAAGTTTGTTCGCTACATCGAAGTTTATGTTGGTTTCATTGTTGCCATTCATGAACTGTTGTGCGGTTACAATGTAGATACTTGGGTCGATACTTAAAGGGTAGGTAGCAGCATGTAGGTTTCTGGCGGTGACACGCAGGCGATGGCCGCTTAGTTCAAATGAAGCCTTCACGGAAGATTGTTGCGTTCCGGCTTCTTTGACGATAGGGGCGGGTATGACAAAGAGGAGCAGTGTTTTTTTGGCCTGTTCTCGAGCTTTTTTTAGCAAGGTAGCATCGGTGTCGTTGGAGGTTATGACATTGTTCATGAACAGTTCATTGCCGTACACGCCAATGCTCCCGTCGGACTCCCGTCGCGCCTCGGTCCCTTCAGGCAACGACAGCGTGTAATCGAAGCTCATCTCGTCCGCCTGCTTGTGGGCAAGGACAATATCTTCCTTAACCCCAGTCCCTTCGGCAGTGTATACCAACCAGCCGCTATGGTCTCGAAATGGGTACACGAGGCGGTTCTGGTCTTGTTTGCCGTCCGCTACTGCAAACTGGGGTGTCATGGTAAGGTTAACGTCATATTTCGGGTCGGTGACGGTGACGCCCTGAGCGGCTCGTACTGGTATACGGGCCGCCGTAACGGTCGTATCGGCTTGTGCTTGTTCGGCAGATGGCTCGGTACCGTAGGTAAGTGAGTATAGTTCTTTTTTGCTGTCAAAGGTCAGACTTTTTGCCAGAACGCTGCTCGGTGGGGACAAGAGACGTTCGGCCGCACTGACTCGGTATGTATGAGGACCGTAGTAGCGATAGAGCTGGTAGCCGATGACACTGATGAGTAATAGCCCAACTAAGAATAAGAGCAGCCGTATGAAGCTCCCTCGTGATGGGACTGGAATGACAAAGTACCGTTTGCCAGTCTTCGTCACTTTTGTAAAGTGTTTTAGCCAAGCGCTTGCACGCTGAATCAGCCCCTCCTCACGGGAGCGCAGACTGCTTGGGCGTTTAATACGATTTTTGTGCTGCATACCCTCATTAACCACCGTCGTGGCGCCTCTGTTATTGTAGCATAACCGGCATCAGGAAGGCTACTTGTTGCTAAAGGCGAAGTTGAGGTTGCCAACGTAAGCACTTGCATTTGATTTTGCCCCAACTGTGATCTTGAATACAACACTGTCGCCTGGCGCAAAGCCGCACGTTGAGGGGTCGGCCGTCCCGCTTGCGATAGGGGATTGCCATGTATTTGCCGTTGACGTGATGAGGTTGTCCGTTCCGCACGGTGTGAGCCCGCTATGGTTTTTGTAAATCTGTAGCTTGACGTAAGCATTCGTCGTATTATCGACTCGAGCTTGGACAGATGTCTGGCCAGAGTTGAAGCCCTTAAAGGTTGTCGGCAGCTGGTAGGTGACGTAGATGCTGTATTTTTGATCGCTGGCCTGAGGGCTTGTCCACTTGTAGAAGTTGTAGGTTTCGCCCGCGCCACAGATGGCTGGACCGTTAGTGGGATCGTTGATGTCGAGATAGTCAGAGCAAAGGTCGCTGGTCATGGTGCCAATACCGGTACCGTGAAGAACGGCGTTGGTGTACTCTGGGCTAATGGTGATGATATTGTCTGGGCTTGACCCACACGCACCCCAACCGTCTGCTTCGTAGCATTGGAGTTTGCCGAGCGTGGTGTCGTAGTACATGCTGCCGAGAAGGGCATCGTTGTTGCTGGCAATCGGGGCCGATGCCCCGCGGTCGAGGGTGAACAGCGTGGTTGGCCCGCCATTGGTGCCGCCGCCAATCTGCACATTTGGCGTCGTGGCGCTCGAAAGGTTCATGCTGAATGTATCGACATAGAAGGTACGGGCGGTACCGCCTGCTTGTGTGAAGTAGACATAGGGGTTGGTTGCTGCTGTTGCGTCAGTAGTGATGTAACAGGTGACTTTTGTAAATGTGCTCGTGCTCGTCGAGATGTTCTGTGTGTTGTAGTCGGCGCAGGCCGCAAAGTTTGTCCCGCCGTCGCGTGAATACCGTACCGTGAAGTCAGTAAACGCGTTACTGCTGGCCGCATAAACAGTGATGCGGTACAGAGTACTGGTCAGCGGGTTGATGCTGAGTTTGTTGCGCACTCCTTGGCCAGCAGTCGCTGTGGTAACCACTTGCGCGCTATCGCTGGCGTCGTTACCCGCCGTTGTCGTTCGCGTCACCGTCGAGCCGGACACCGCGGACCAGTTGGTTGCAAAGTTTGTGCTGTCACTGGCGCCGCCGTCAGTCGCGTAGTTGTAGTCAGCGGCAATGGTGACCGAAAGGTTGTCAACGTAGAAGGTGCGGGCGGTACCTGATGTCTGACGGATAAGAATGGCATTCGCTGCCGTGATACCGCTTGATGGAGCAGTAAACGCACAGTTTACTTTTGTCCAAACGCTTGTTGCAATAGTCTGCGCTGCTGTACAGGCGACTGATGTGGCCGTACCGTCAACCGAATAGTACACGTTGAGGTCGTTAAACGTTCCGCTCCCGAGCCGTGCCGCAAACGATACGTTGTAGGTTTGAGCCGGCGTGAGGGCGCTAACAAGGGTATTTTTTACACCGTCCTGGGCGGCCGCGGTGGTGGCGACCGACACCGATCCTTGCCCGGTGGCAATATTGCTGCCAGCGGTTGTGTACCGGTTGACCGTTGCTGACCCAACCCCCGACCAAGTGCTGACCGGGAACGTGCTTGCGCTGGCACCAGAGGTTTCGGCTCCAGCATTGCTGACGTATTCGGTGACGTTGCTGTTAACCTGGAACAGCCCGGCGGCACTTTTGGTTTGTACGCTAAGGAGGGTTCCGTTGACGGGGGAGACAGAGCTGTCTCGAATCGTGAGGCCATTTGTGGCACTGGTTTTGCTTACCACGAGCTCGGCGCCACCGGCAGACTGCAAGGTATTGTCGTAGGCTGCCTGTAGCGTGGTCGAGCTTGATGCGCCCGCTGCTGTCCAGTCAGCACCATTCCATATCATGGTGGCTGTCGTGTTTTTACGCATTGCAATCTGGTTGCCTTGTCCACCGCCGTTGACCGACAGGGTAAAGTCCTTCGTCAGATTTGATGCGGTTACATACACCACACGTCCGGCAGTGAGAATACTTGGATCAGGCATAAAGGCAGTTTGGCCATCGTTCGTAAAGCCAACGATTACCGATGCGTTGTTATTGATAGAGCTTTGAGCGATAGTACAGTTTGTCGTTGTGGTTGACTCTGCACCGCCCGGGAAACAGCCAGCGTCGGTGGTCGCAGTCTGGAAGGCCGAGGTCGCGAGTACCACCAGCCCGTTTGAAGTTGTCCCGGTACCACCAGCGAGCGTGAGGTTGCCGCCATAGAGTCCGGTTGCACCGCCGTTTCCACCCTGTATGGTAACGGCGCCGCCGTTACCAGAACCTTGACCGGACGCACCCTGTATAGTGAGGGTTTGTCCCGGTTGGTTAGCGGCTGTCTGGGCAGTCTTTTGGATAGTCGTGGCTGTCGTGGCGTTGCCAACCATGATCTTATCGGACAGGAGATTGATGCCGTTTGTTGCACCAGCTGCCAGCGTCACGGTGTTGGCAGCGTTTGAGGCATTACCGATGACGACGTTGCCGTTCAGGCTGGTCTGGATGTTGACGACGCCGACAGCCCCAGTACCAGTGGCTGTCCCGCCCGATATATTGACCGCGCCACCGGCCTGGTCCGTGCCGTTACCCGCGCCACCTTGTAGCACGAGCGCACCTCCTGCTCCGGCGTTACCCTGGCCACCCTGAACCGTCAGCGTGCGTCCAGTACCAGCAGTGGTGCGTTGATTGATGCCAAGGTAGCGATCGGCTCCACCACCAAACGTTAGGTCATAGGCGGCCGTTTCACTCGCTGCCAGGTTAATACCGACCCGAGTGTTCGTTGTATCGACGTTAAATATACCGATGCCAGCAGCGTTCTGTACCTGAAAGCTCGACGTGGTGTTGGCTGAGTTTTTAAAAACAGTCTGTCCAGTGCTTGACATACGAAAGAGAGCGGCCGAGAACTGATCACCCGGCGTGCCGGTGTCCAGTACTGCGTAAAGGGAGTAGTACACCGACGTCGATGTCCAGACAGAGGCATTTGTCGGTAGTGTAGTGCTATAGGTTCGGGGTGAATAGTAGCCAGATGTACTCGCAGGAGCGCCAGTCGAGTAGTACAGGTTGTTGTTATTATCTCCGGCCGAGCCATTGGCTGAGTAAGCGATAATATAATCGACTCCTCCAGTGACCGAAAGCGGGCTACTGAGGGTAAAGGTGTTCCACGAGCTACCAGTCAGCGTGGTTTCGGGTGAACTGGCGAGGAGTGTCAATGGTGAGCCGCCTCCGCTTGTACTGTAAATACCAACAACAGCTTTATTGAGCGGTGCCGT
>JBDHUL010000010.1:0-20774 GCA_039812985.1 Saccharimonadaceae bacterium (SeqCode) | reverse complement strand
GCCACAAGGCCAGCTGCAAGTACCGCGATAAGCATCGCCGCACGAAGTGATTTATAGAGCACAAGAACTCGCCGATTGGTTTTTTTGATGTCATTCATGTCCTTCATAGTATGCCTCAAGTGAGGGATGTCGTCAAATACAACCAAAAGCCCGCGTCTGATAGTACGCGGGCTGGGCAACGATGCAATTGAGGCGGGGCCTTAGCCGCCGTTTGGTACAAGGCCCTGGAGAACAAAGTTCACAACCGCAAAGGCGAGTACCGCCACCACAATACCGATGATAGCGTACATGATGGTATTTTTCGCAGCCGTGACGGCGTTTTGGTCACCAGCGCTCGTCACGTAGCGTATACCGCCGATGATAAGCATAATAACCGCCACCGCCCCAATGACGAAGAGAAGGATGTTGACAATCTTCTTAAAAATACCTTCGTTGCCATTGCCGCCAAACAGGCTGTCTGGCGTTTTGTCCCCCTTGGCACAGTCAACCCCGCTCGAGAGGTTCAACGAGTCAGTGTTGCATTCGGCCGATGCGGCTGGTGCAAAGGCAAACCCAAGTCCCAGTACGAGCGCTGGAACGAGCAAAATGCCCCGTGTCAGTTGTTGTATAGTTCGTTTCATGTTTTCTCCTTGTGTGTAAATCTATGATTTCTTGCACTTAGTTATAGCAGATATCGCGCCTATGTTAAAGCTTACTTGCCACAAACTGCACTATTGCGAACGCCATGATAGCAACAATAAGCCCAACAACAGAGTAGAGGATGGTTTCTTTGGCGGCTTTGACCTGCGCCTGGTCGCCGTTGCTCGTCACGTACCGCAGTCCGCCAAGGATAATCATAATCACCGCAACCGCACCAACAATGAACAGCAACAGGTTGATGATATTTTTGATAAGGTCAGTCATGGAGGTGCTGTCTTTTTTGTCTCCGCCCGCCTTCTCCACGCCTTTGAGTACTTCGTCTTTGGTGTTTGTTGCTGCAAGCACCGTGGTACCGTCCCCAACAACGCCGTACGCAACCGTCCCAACAAACATAGCTCCGATGAGCAGTATGCTAGCTGCAATAGTTGATAAAAATTGTCTCATGGTACGACTCCTTTGTTCTTTTCGTTTATTTATTTTATCTGTCCAATGACCCACGTCACGATACTATATGCCGCAATGGTGACGACTAACCCGACAACAGAGTAAAGGATGGTGTCTTTGGCGGCTTTGACATCTGCCTGGTCGCCGTTGCTGGTGGTGTAACGAATGCCGCCAATGATGATCATGATCACCGCGATAATTCCGGCGATGATGAGGAGCACCTGGATAATACTACGGATAACACTAAACAGGCCGCCGCCGCCTTGATCGCCGCAGATAGCCGTACCGCTTGTCCCCTGATTTTTACATGTATTGAGCACACCCCCGGTGTCGGCATAGGCCAACTGGGGTGGTGTCAGCGCCAAGCAGAACAATGCTGAGAGTGAAGCGAGGAGGTAGGGTAGTTTTTTGATCATGTTATTTTCCTATATTTCCTATAACGTAGTTTACCAGCAAAAACGCTACCATGACAACCACAATACCAATAAGCGAGTATAGTATCCCGTCGCGGGCGGCTTTGATTTCATTGGGCTGACCTTGTGACAACATGTAGCGTATGCCAGACCACACAATATATGCCACCGCAAGCGCGCCGGCGAGAGCGAGGACGGTGTTGAAAATGTTTGTTAGAGTACCGCCGGAGGCCTCAGTCTTTGGAACGTTCGATGGCTTCGGCACGGCCGCGAGCATGATGAGGAAAAAAGCACGCATTTACTGGATACTCCCGACTATACTACCTTGTACGGTTCGCACAATCGCAACAGCGACGAGCACGACAATGAGTCCAATCACAGAGTACAGGACGGCATTTTTGGCACTAGTGATCTGGTTGGGGTCTCCGTTAGCGGTGATAAATCGTATGCCTCCAGATATAATAAAGTACACTGCAACGTACCCGCCAGTGACAATCACCCACTGCACCAGGTTCATGGCAACGATCCACATGTCTTCGATTTTTTTTGGTGGAATGACGGTAGTCAAGTCGTTTCTTGATTCGCACTGGAGACCGTTAAACCAGCCCGGGTAGCCAAGAACATTGGCCGATGCGCACGTCGGAGGATCCCCTGCGGCATAGACGGGCGACGCGAACATACTCGCAGCGAGCGCCCCGACAACAACGAGTCCTACGAGAAATATCTTTTTCATTTGAACAGCCCCCCAGGGACGAGAAAGTTCGCTCCCGCCCACATGAACATGAACAAAAACAGCCCGATGACTGCATTGATGATAATCTCGCGTCCTTCTTTGATTTTGGGAGCATCGCCGTCGCTCATAGCGATAACAGCACCCCCCCAAACAATACCAAATATCACGGCCGCACCGACACCAGCCGCAAGAAAGTTGATGCCCCACAGTGTCATGGCGGTCAAGGGACTTGCCCCGCTACCGTTACAGAATGCCCCGAGGTCGATGGATGTTTGAATAGCTTTACCATAGCCGTCTGTACCGCACGTATACCCTTTGTCTTTGTCGGCATAAACTGGGGTGGCCGCCGCGGCCACGACAAAAAACGCAAAGAGCGGGACGAAAGCAGCGGTGAGTCGTGTTGGTTTTTTCATGGTCGAGTGACTTTACTTTTCCTAGGAAGCAGTATACAGGTTCACGTTCATATGGACAAGAACTACGCTGGCAATTACGACCAGCCAAAGGCATGGGCGTTGTCGAAGTAGATGCATCTGTGATAGTATTTTGATAGAAAATGCTTCTGGTAAATATGACATGACAACACGCAAACATATTCGTTTATCAGCCCTCTCATTTGTCCTCGTCCTGTGCGGGTCGCTGCTCGTGTCGTTATGGCAGCCTTTTCTACCCGGGCTAACAGATACCGTACATGCTGAACTGTCCCCAGCGGATGTGGCTGAATGCTACGCCAAGCTCAACGGGAAAACAACTGGTGAGGTTGGCGTAGACCTAAAATCATTATATGATGCAAAGTGCTCTAAGGATGCACGGGGTGGAACATGCACGATTAGTGAAAAAACTACGTATGGGCAATTTGGAACGTCCATAACAATACAATATTATAGCTGTACCGAGTCGCAAGCCACTGACAAAATTCCTGCGATAAAAGAAGCCCTCCGCGGAGTGTACGCCAACGCCGTGTCGAAAAAACTTTGCGATGGGCTGCCGCGAGACGAAAAAACTAATTGCTCTAACAGTGTAAAAACAGCGACAGTTGCTTGTCTAAATACCTTCTTCGATAACGGATACGAAAAATCAAATATTACCTTCCCAAATATTGACGAGGGAACGATAGCAACCTGTGTCGCAGGTAAGACCGGGCGCAAGGCAGACGACATAAAACAAGCCCTTTTAGGAGCAAAGTCAGATGCCGATGCCGAGACCAAGAAAGTAAACGATGATGCCGAGGCCGCACGCAAACAGGCCTGTGAAGCCTCTGGCAAATACTGGCAGCCAGGGGAAATTGGCGGCACCGGCAGCTGCTCAGACAAGGCGCCCCCGGCTTGCCAGGGAGGTTCTCTCGGGTGGCTCATATGTCCCCTCACCGAGATGTTCAGCTCAATAATCTCCGCTATCGCTAAATACCTCGACGGCCTGCTTTTCTTTAAACCCCTCATCATCGGCGATACCGCTAGTGGCGACGCCATATATAGCCTCTGGCGCGTTGTCATCGTTCCGGCCAACCTGTTGCTTGTTGTTGCGTTTCTTGTCGTTATATTTTCACAGGCCACCTCATTTGGACTAAGCAGCTACGGCATAAAAAAGATGTTGCCGCGCATCATTGCGGCAGCTATACTCATAAACCTCTCTTACTTTCTGTGCGCGGTGGCGGTTGACATAACCAACGTCATCGGCGCTGGCGTGAAAGGGATGATGGAAAATGTCCCTTTGCCAAATGGTACGAGCCTCAGAGGATCAACGTGGGTAGACTGGTTTGTTACTGGTGTGGTAGCCCATCTCACTGCAGGAGTGGCTATTGTGACAGGTTCTGTATATTACATCGTTCCTATGCTTGCAGCGGCAGTTATCGCTGTTCTTACCGCCTTCTTAGTAGTGGCTGCCCGACAAGTTCTCATAACGCTCATGATCATCATTGCACCACTCGCTTTTGCCGCCCTCGTACTGCCAAATACCAACGAACTCTTTACAAAATGGCGTAAGGCCTTTGCCGCCCTCTTGTTCATGTACCCGCTCATTATGTTTGTCTTTTACGGTTCGATGGTTGTTTCTAAGATAGTAGCGCTCACCACGCCGCAGGCTAACGACCCTGCTGTCAACCTGATCCAGCAGATACTGGTGCTGTGTATTCTCATTTTCCCGCTATTTTCCCTGCCAATCATCATGAAAGCCGCCGGCGGCTTGCTCCAGCGTTTCGGTCTGTGGGCAAATGACAAGTCAAAAGGACTCATCGACCGGTCAAACATGTGGGCAAAGAAAAAGAAGGCTCGTACGACCTACCAACAAATGAAGGAGCTAAGCAATAACGCTAAGGACCTTTCCGCTCAGCGAACCGCGATCTCCCGATTCAGCAATAGCAAGGGCGCGTGGGGCTTTATTGCAAGACGTGGTGCCTACGGCCTCGGCAGAAAAAATAGTATCTTACCATCGACAAATAGGGCGAACGTGCTCCTCGGTTCGCAGGCCATGAAAGCAAAGTCCGGCATCGACAAGGATGAGCGTGAGATGATAGGAGCACATATAAACCGACGAGCCGCCGAGCTACTGTCTGAGGGCAGAGTGAGTTCAGACGGCAAAACGTTCACCAACTCACACGGTCAGACACAGGGCATCGATACCCTCGACCAAAAGACACAAGATGCCCTGAAGTATGCTCGTGACAACAATGTCTTGTCAACCACCAATGGATCAAAGGCAATCAGCGAAGTCCTCTACGCTCAGGGCGGGATGAACTCCGCACGACTTGAAGGACTTACGAGTGGCGTTACCAAGGAAGATAGAGCCGATTTCATAGACCACAGTAACCAGCATGCCGCCCAAGCCGGTATGAAGCACATGATGTTTAACAGCGTAGACAATGCCGGCAATATTCACGTCGGCGGAACATTGGGTGAGGGTAAACAAACACACGAAGGGGTTGCGAACAAACTTGTCGAAGGAGGCCTCAGTAATATATCGAAAGAAAGCTTCGACGACGCAGATCCGCGTAAGGACGCTGCATTGGCAGCGGCCCTCCATACATTCAGGCGCGATAACGCCGAGGCCTTCGAAAAGGAGCTCGCCAAAATGAGACCCGAGCAGGTTAAGAAGATGGGGGATATGTTTGCTCGACAACTCGCAGCCGGCAACGGCTCCGTGATGGAGAATGCACAAATGACAGGAGTCAGTTTAGACGTCACCTACAACGCTGCTATCGCGAAATACAAACCGTAATAGACATATATGACACCTTGGTGTCTTGTATGTCTGATGTACCTTAAGGGTGTGTGTAGTTGCGCTTGTGGTATAATTTACCCCATATGGCAGAATACAAAGTCCCGCAGGATGTCGAGGCGGAAGACAAGCTCATCGGGCCGTTTACGTTCCGACAGTTTATCTACCTTATCATCGCTGCCGGCGGGATTATGGTGGGGTATGGTCTCAGCCGAATCAACATTGTACTCATACTGGTACCGGCACCCCTGGTGCTGTTTTTCCTCGTGCTAGCACTCCCCTTGAAGAAGGATCAGCCGATGGAGACCTACTTGACGGCCATCATCCGGTTTTGGCTGAAACCTCGTCGCCGCCTCTGGGATCCAGAGGGTAACCCCATAAATGTCGAGATAACGGCGCCAAAAACCATCGAGGCGCCGCTCACGAAAGACTTTAACGGTACCGAGGCGGCAGCGAGGCTCGCGTATCTGTCGCAACTGGCCGACACCCGCGGCTGGGCTAGCCGCGGCCTAACATCAGCCTCGGACAACCTGACATTTAACGACACTGTTGTGGCCGAAGCCCAGTCAGCACCAGATGTACTCGATAGCGGCAGCTCGGTGTCGCAGAACCTTGGCAGCATGATGAACGAGTCAGCAGCCGCACACCACGAATCACTCGTCGAAACCATGCAGCAACATCAGACCCCAATCCCCGCTAGTGTCGCCCCGATAACAGCGTCCCCTGGCGCAAGCGGGATATTCGACGACTCTGCGTCTTCAGACGCTGCCACCAGCAGCAGCACCCCAACATATGACCCGTATCCGTCACATATACACCAAAACGTCATACAACCAGCGTCTATAACGCAGCCACCCGCGTCGCCGCCAGAACCACCAAAAGCACAAGCATCTAGCCTAGAAACGGTATCTCCTGATATAATGAGACTAGCGACAAACAAAGACTTGTCGATCAGTACTATCGCACGTGAGGCGCAGCGGCTTCGGGAACAAGAGGAGTCAGAAGAAGTTGTGGTGTCATTTCGTTAGTATTCGTTCGGTGGGAACCATGACATGAATCCAAATACGAACCAGCAACCTCAAACCAACACTGCTACAGGGCCGCAACAACCGCAGTTGCAAGCGCCGCGCAACCCAAATAGCGCGCAAAATTCGCTGCTGGTGTCGGAAATACGCGACAACATCGTTATCATGGGTGACGGTAGTTTTCGTGCAGTGGTACGCTGCGAGTCGATCAACTTTGACCTCATGAGCTCGCGGGAGCGTGAGGGCGTCGAGTACAGCTACCAGAGCTTTCTCAACTCGCTGTACTTTCCCGTGCAGATATTTGTTCGTTCTCAGCGTGTTGATATTGGCCCATACCTCGAGAGACTCGTGGCCCAACGCCGCTCCCAAGACAACATGCTCCTCGGTATGCTCATGGATGACTATATAGGGTTCATTGAGGAGGTTGCCCGTAACACCAACATCATGGACAAGAAATTTTACGTCGTTGTGCCGTACTTTAGCACTGGTGACCTGAGCGCACTTGCAAGCGCCAGCAAGAGCATCTTTACTGCCTTTTCAAAAACACAGGACCAGCAACATATCCGTATCGACGATGCATCGTACGAGAAGGCCAAAACCGAGATGAGCAACCGTGTCAATGCCGTTATGTCGGGTCTTTTCCAGATGGGTGTCAAAGCGCGTCAGCTCAACACCCAGCAACTCAGCGAACTCTACTACAACTCGTACAACCCCGATACGGCCGTTCGTGAACCCATGGGTTCGCCCGAAGACCATACCGGCACCTACGTCCAAAAAGGCGGCGGTCCAGCACCGCAAGCCGCGCCAGACTACCCCGGAGGACAGATCTGATGGCTTTTGGTAAGAAAAAACAAAGCGCTATAGACATTGCCGAGCAGCAACGGCAACGTGAACAGATCGAAATTGAAGCTGAGTTTCTTAAAGGCATCACGACGCTCCGCGACATCATCGCGCCGAGTTCGCTCGAAATCCAGAGCGCCTACTTTCGACTCGGCACCAAGTACGGCCGCACCATGTACATTTACGGCTATCCCCGCAAAATATATACTGGGTGGTTAAGTAGTATCATCAACATCGATGAAGTTATCGACGTGAGCATGTTTATTTACCCGGTCGAAAGCCAGGTTGTGCTCGACAACCTACGCAAAAAAGTCGGCCAGCTTGAAGCAAGCCTGTCGCTCAATGCTGAACACGGCAAAGTCCGCGACCCCGGCCTCGAAGCAGCCATACAGGATGCCGAGGAACTGCGCGACCAACTGCAGGTTGGTGCCGAGCGGTTTTTCCGCTATGGACTCTACATCACCATGTACAGCGACAGCCTCGATGAACTCGCCTTCGTCCAACACAAACTTGAAACCATCCTCGGACAGCAACTGGTTCTTAGTAAGGTTGCGTCGAGTCAGCAGGAGCAAGGACTCAACAGCACTATCCCGCAGATGACCGACCAACTCCAGATCCGGCGTAACATGAACACGGGGGCCGTTAGCACAAGTTTTCCGTTTACCAGTGCCGACCTCACGCAAAACAACGGCATCCTTTACGGTATCAATATGCATAACAACGGTCTCGTCATATTTGACCGGTTCAGTCTGGAAAACGCCAACATGGTCGTATTTGCCAAATCCGGTGCGGGCAAGTCATTTACCGTAAAGCTTGAGGCGCTACGCACCATGATGACGGGGGCAGATATCCTCATCATCGACCCAGAAAACGAATATCAACGCCTTGCCGAGGCTGTGGACGGCAGTTATGTCCGACTCAGTTTGAACTCGGATGTTCGCATCAATCCATTTGACTTACCCCGCGTTATCGACAGCGATGAAGCTGACGATTCACTCCGCGCCAACCTCGTCACGCTCCACGGACTCCTCCGGCTTATGCTCGGCGGCGCTAGTGCGCAGATAGCCGGGGGAGGTGTCGCCATGATGCCTCCACTCAGCCCATCTGAGGAAGCTGACCTGGACCAGGCGCTCATCGACACCTACGCCCGTGCCGGCATCACTTCAGACCCCCTGACACACAACTCGCTGCCGCCCACTATTGCCGACCTGTACGAAACCCTGCTCCACATGGGCGGTAACGGGCCAGGCCTTGCCCAGCGTCTGCGCAAATACACTACCGGCACCTTCGCTGGCATCTTCAGCCAACAGAGTAACATAGACATCAACAACCCGATGGTAGTGTTCAATATCCGCGACCTTGAGGACGAACTCCGGCCGGTGGCGATGTATATCATCCTGTCACACGTCTGGAACCGTATACGGGCCGTACAGAAAAAACGCATGCTCATCGTTGACGAAGCCTGGCAGCTGATGAAATACGATGACTCAGCGAATTTTTTGTTCAGCCTTGCCAAACGCGCCCGCAAATACTACCTCGGTCTCACCACCATCACCCAAGACGTTGAGGACTTTATGGGGAGTAAAATGGGTCGGGCAATCGTCGCCAACAGTTCTATGCAGCTACTCCTCAAGCAGTCGTCAAGCGCCGTCGATGTGCTCAGTGACGTGTTCAAACTGACCGAAGAAGAACGCAAACGTTTGTCGAACTTTCCGGTCGGGCAGGGGTTGTTCTTTGCAGGACAAAACCACGTGCACATGCAAATCGTCGCCAGCCCAACCGAACAAGGACTCATCACGACCAACCCGCAGCAAATCCAGCAAATGCAGCAAGCGGCCCAAGCAGCGTCGGAACCGTATAACCAGCCTTCACAGCCAGGGCAACAGTTTTAAGGGGCTAACACTATATGGCATTGAAAACAAGAGAACGACAAGATACCCCACTAACTGCGGCAGGGTCTCACGATAGGATACCAGGCTACGACCGGTCCCATGATGGCCTTGATCAGTACGAGAAAGATTTTAACCCAGCGGCGGTCGATGGCGATAAAGACCTTGAGAACCAATACTATACACCCGCAATTCGTGACCACGAAAGAAACACCGACCGCGGGGCTGATAGCCGCGATGACCTTAATGACCGCGAGGCGAATCCTTCATCGCCCCCAAGCGACACCTCCCTTTCTCAAGGCCAATCATCAAATAGCAAAGGGTCGAAAAAATCAAAGAGTATGCTCGATTGGGCCAATAACCACAAAGGGGGACTGATTGGTGGGGCGGTTGGCATCCTTAGCATTGGCAGTTTCTTTATTATACCGTTACCCCTCAAGATTATCGGTATTATGGATCAAGTAGGTTCAACGAGTCTTGGCCGCGTCATGCAATACGTTGAAAAACGCGCGCAAAAAGTTTTCATCCAGTCTGTCATGGACAGTCTCGGGTTTAAAGACCGTCGCCTCGTCAAAGGCAAGGGTATCGCAAGTAGTATCGCCAAAACCATGACAGCACGGGGGTTTGAAAAATACCTTAGCTCGAAGCAAGGAGTTAAGTTTATAAAAAACGCCGATGGTACTATAGGCGTTAGTATTACCGAGATAGGTAAAAATGTCGAAAAAATACTTGTGAAAAATGGTCGGTCGGTCGAAGACATCGAAAAGGGGTTTGCTAGTACCGCAGAAGCACGCAAAATCCTCAGAGCCATCACAAAAGACAGCCTCGGGTGGCGTGGTTTTATCGTACGCGGCAAACTGGTCAAATGGATGATGCAGTACCTGGGGATGAACCGATTGAAACCCAGGGAGCCCGACAAGAGCAAACCACCCGGCGAACAAGTGGTTAACGAAGCGCTTGAGGACGCGACTGATAGCATTGAAGCTCAGGGTCGCTCTGTTGAAAAAGCCCTTAATATCATGGAGGACCCCGGCAAGACCGGTACCGACGCAGAAAAAGCACCAGCGGCAAGTAACGAGGCTGCCCACGCTTCAGCGAAGGAAGCCCTCACGGGAAGTAAGGGGGTGTTGTCGGACATCAAGGATGCTATTAGGAAGATGAATGACCTCCCCGGAGAGCTCATATCGAAGGGTCTTACAAAACTCATGGAAAAGGCGGGGGTCGATATGTCTTCAAAAATTGCCAAAGCCCTTGGGACAAAGGAGATACCGTTTTGGGGGGAGATCGTGATTGCTGCAACCGTAGTTGTGTTTTTGCACTCTGCTTCTAAGAATATCGAGAATGGCAAGCTCATGCTTGCTGTTGCCCTCCCGGCGGCAATGCTTATGGCGACTGCGGCTATGAAATGGCAGGGCATCGCGTCCCAGGCAAAGCTCGGAACGTTGCCGTATGAGCTATACAACTACTATGCTCCTTTCTTCGACGACATATCATCCTCATCACTCCACAACTGCCAGACGAAAAACTTTGAGACGGGGTGCGACCAGCAGGGTCTGCCCGCCTACAGAAGGCTCAATCAAACAACCCCTAGTTCAATCGTTGAAATGACGAGGCTTGTAAACATGTTCGGATACAATATTGTTGGCGACTTCAGCTCTATTTATCTCATTTCTCGCCTTGTTTTCCAGATTGACAATATGGTATCTGATGCTGGTCTTGCGGTAATCAAAGGA
The DNA here is from genome assembly GCA_039812985.1 of Saccharimonadaceae bacterium (SeqCode). Taxonomy (GTDB): domain Bacteria; phylum Patescibacteriota; class Saccharimonadia; order Saccharimonadales; family Saccharimonadaceae; genus JAPUDS01. Next base: position 9,848 of record JBDHUL010000010.1, on the reverse strand, counting down.
CTCATGGAGGCCAATATGGCGGTCGCAGACTTCATCTCGCCAGGACGCAAAGAAGAGATGAAAAAGCAAATGAACGATATCCTCAGTTTTATAGCATCGGGAGCGATGGACCTCCTCATGAAGGCGTTTGGTCTCGACATGAGCCCTATGAACAGCGGCAACAAGCTATTTGACATGTTGTTTTGCGGTACAACATTCATCGCAAACCTCTTCGCACAGGTCAAGGCCGGCGGACAAACCCTTGACCCCAAAACCCTCGCCATGCAAACCCAACGGTACCTCGCAGAAGAGCAAGAGGAAGTAAATAGCAAAGGCCCTATGTACGCCCTCTTTAGCCCCGAGGCGCCTCGGTCATTTACCAACCAACTCGCAGAGCGTCTACCAGCTCGTAGTACTGTTGGTGGGACTGTAGCAAGCATGGCGACAAGTCTGCTAGGCTTTGTTGCTGAAGTTCCTTCTGGGCTTGGCGGACTACTGTCGAAAAAGACCAACGCCGCAACTTATACAACACCCGAAGAACTGGTTGGGGGAGTGGCATTTGGCTTCACCGACGAACAGCTCAACCAGCCATTGCACGATGTTGTGTATGACGACCAGGAATGCCCGAAAAACACCTACAACGAATTTTGGGGAGTGGAGACTGCCGCGCCACCGAGTACCTGCCTCATTGATAAAATGGCCGCCCAAACAGTCGAGTGCTCCATAGATGAGGCAAAAATGGAATCCTCTCCCGACTGCAATCCTGATGCTATGCAGGAAGAAAACAGCGGCCAACCAGGTGGCGAGGTAACAGCCAGCGGGTTTGCATGGCCGCTCGGCGAAGCCCATTGGAAAGGCGATAAAGCCGACTACCTCAGCGCTCATGCCATAAGTGGCAGCCGATTTTACGCCAATGCCTCGGCTCAAATACTTGGTGCTGCGTCAGATATTAGTAAAGTCTCCCACGCTCAACCCGTGTATTCTATGTACGATGGTACGGTGCTCGAAACTAACCCTGGTGGTCAAGGCGGTTTATCAGTCGAGTCGAACATTAACGGCAAAAAATTCATCGTTGTTTATGCCCACGGCATCAACGTGACTCTGCAAAAAGGTGCTACGGTTAAGGCTGGCCAGCAGATTATGGGCATTGGCAGCGTCGGCAACTCTAGTGGCGACCACCTCCACATCCAGTTCGAGTACGACAATGTGCCCCGGTGTATCCAGGATCTTTTCATAGCGATGGACAAAGCCTCAGTCGGCAGTGCGGGCAATAAGAGTCAAGGTGGTACGGATAGCGCAACAGCGCTTGCTCCTTCTGCGCCATCCGGCCCCACTATAAACCTCGGCGCGATGCCTCGGGCCAACCCGGGCTGCTCGGGGAGGGGGAGCGGTTAATATGACACGCTCATTCCGTATCGTTGTTGCCCTTACGCTTTCGACCATTCTCGCTTTGCAAAGCCTCGTTGTTGCGGCTGCAGCAACCGATCCAGCGTTCAACTCAACCACTAACCGGTACCGCGCAATCAACAACATCCCATACACTAGCGATGGTACGTGCGCGATAACCCAAGACACTGGAGGCGATGCTTTAACGCAATCACCGTCCAGCCCTACCCTCACGCCACCCGGTGGATCTGGGGCGACGACATCGGTTACGGGCACCGGATCAACAACAACTGGAGTGACAACTTATGGTGGTGAATTTGTAAAAGGTGGGTGGCTGATTGATAATGTCAACCAAGCATATATGATTCGTGGACTGCACACAACTTCTGAAGCACAACTCGATGGCAAACTCACTTCCTTTCTCACCAACCTCAATATGGGGACACTGAAGCACTACTACGATACTCAAACATGGGACGAGCAAAACATAGACGACAACGGATTTGGTGCTTATACAAAAAATAAATTAGGCATGCACCACAAAGCCGGTTTTGCTATTATGCCAGCAGGAATATATGCAGGACTCGGCAGGAATAAAAAAATTACAGTAACCTATAAGGGTAAGACGATTGTCGTTGAGAGTCTCGATATCGGGGGTGCAAGTAGTCGCATTGAGGGGTATCCTCGCAGTGTAGACTTGTGGTGGGAGGCTGCGCGTGCACTTAATTTCACTGAAGGGTCAAAACCTATGCAAGTTGCGAGGGTTCCAGACAACACCCCGACAACTGTGATTGGAGATGGGGCTGGCGCCTCCACAGGGGGCTGCTCGCCGGGCGGGACCGGCGCAACCGGGGACTGCAAAGCCACCAAACCTATCTGGGGTCAAGGTAGCGACCCACGCAAAGGCCAAATGCCGCGCGGCTTGCTCGAAACCGCATTTGGCAAATGGAACGACAAAAAAAATACCGTATCCATGAACTTTATGGGTAAGAGTGTTGATGTCAACAAAGCCGCTGCCGGATGCTTGCAGGCAGTGCTTGACGAGATAAAGTCACGGGGTATCAACTACACTATCCGAGAAATGGGTTGCTTCCGAACCGACAACAGCCCCCAGTTTTACCACGGTTACGGTGCGGCCTGCGACATCAACCCCAGTACTAACGGCTGTTCCGGGGGATCATGTGGCAACGGCGTGGGTGGCGTAGGTAAAACCGATATACCCAAAGAGATGATTGATGCTTTTCACAACCATGGCTGGTCCTGGGGTGGAGGCTGGTCGGGTATAAAAGACTACATGCACTTCGAATTCAACGGCTACGACGGCCAGTCAGGCGGTACAAGCCCATGACCAGCATACTCGACACCTTCGACCCCAAAGCCGCTCGCACTATTCGCATCGCTCGGCTCATCATGATACTCCTCGGCGTCTTGTTAGTTCTGTGGCTGCTCGTCAGCCATGGGGTACTATCTGTCTCTACCGACTCTTCAGACGCCACCATAACCATCACTACCACAGACGGTGAAACGCTCAGCACTGGGCACGGCTCTCTGAACGCGTATCTGCCCGTCGGCACCTACATCATTACTGCTCAGAAAAATGGGGGAGCGCAGCGGACACTCGTCACTGTTCAACCAGTCATTATTACTTCCATCCAACTGAAGCCTCCCGAAGCGAAAGCCATAGAGCCTGTCACGAACAGTTTAGTAAAAGATGTGTCGATTACCAAAAACTATCTTCGCTACCTATCACCCGATGGCTTCCTGAGCTGGGTAGATACCACCTCGCCTACCATACACCAAGACTCATCAACCCGGTTCGAGACGATCGTGTGGGCAAAAAATGGTGACGGGGTAGGACTCATCAACAACCCTGAGTCTGTGGGTATCGTCTCCGTATCGGGTACGACCATCACCCCACTCCCACTTCCGGTAGGTGCCGCCAGCGAAACGCCGCTTTCTATTGCCCTCACACCAGACGGAACGCTATATATCACCCAAGACTCGGTACTCTACAAACGTCAGAACAACGGGTCGTATACCCCCGTAACCACCGTCGACGACGGCGCTGCCCTCCTGAGCGCTCACGGGGGACTTATTGTGCTCGCTTCTCCGAGAAAGGTCGAAGATAGCCCAAAAGACACCAATGACAATATCCGCCTCATCGACGCCAAAGGAAGTATCGTTGCCACAACCGCTGCCGTGATAGGCGAGAGTCCAACTAACTTCCAGTCGGTCAGTTGGTCGCCAGACGGTTCTAGCGTGTTCCTGATGAGTCCAGACATGAATACCTTGACAGAAACCGGTCTGCAAAAGTCTGGTCAACTTCCTGAAAACACCGCAAATAACCCCATCTGGCAAGACAACACCCACATCATTTACGGGAGTGGTAACGGGGTGTGGCTATACGACACCGAAACAAAACTTTCATCAACCTATGCCATGTTTGACGACGAGACAACCGTCACGCAGTTATTTGAAGACGCAACTGGCAACTACCTCTACGCCGCGACCTCTCTGGCCGATGGCCGGCCCGAACTATATCGTATTGCCCTCAAACAACAGCCCGTCAATAAATTGTCCACCCAAATTTCCAAGATGTCGACTCTTGATGACCCCCTCGACAATTGTCGAGTGTATTATATGAATATTGTTCTGCCTCTCCTTGTTGTTCAGTATGCGACGTCCACCGATGGTATCGATGAGGACAGCTTTCGCCAATCCTACTGCGAATCGTTAGCCAGAGAGGCCCTTGCACCCTCCGGACTAAACTTCGACACAGTGCAGCATTCGACCACCATCCTCCCTCGCTACATCAACTAAGGTGAATGTGTGAATCTGGTTTTACGCGACCAATGTGTGCCGCGGTGATAATTGTTTGGTACTTCCCGCTCGCCACTTGCTCTTGCCTCGACTCGTCAAGTTCCGAAAACACATCATCAAGCAAAAACAACGGGGGAGTCATACTGACAGTGGACAACTCCTCCAGTTCAATGTATTTGAGAGCCAGTACAAGAGACCGCACCTCTCCTCGCGAAGCGGTCGTTTTTGCATCGTGGCCCGCAAGCAGCAGCGAAAAGTCATCACGGTGGGGGCCAACACTCGTTGTCCCGCGTCTCATGTCGTGTTCTAGACTCCGGGTGAGTGCAGTAGCCAGCTGTTGGCTACTCCCGTCGGTGTTCGGCTCATAGCACATAGAGGCACCGGTTATTGTCTGGGCGATTGTCGAATACACTCCGGGGAGCACAGCGTTTACTCTATTTACTAAGTCTCGGCGCATCTGGGATAGCTCTGTGCCATATTCGGCAAGGGCAATATCCCACACAAACACTGCGTCGCGAAGTTCGCTCACAGAGCGCCCGTGACGAAGCAGGTTATTCCGCTGCAAAAGCGCACGTTCATAACGAGCTAGGGTTGTCCTGTAGTGGGGTATTGTTTTGCCAAGTAGGGTATCGAGGTAGTCCCGTCGGAGCCGCGGTGCGCCGTGCAGCATTGCCATATGATCCGGCTCGAATAACACCACTGGCAACTGGTGCTGATACGTAAACCGCTTTGGGTCGTGTCCGTGCACGATAACCTGCTTCTTCTGCGCCCCTGTCGCCCGGTACCGCACTTCCCGTTGCTCGGCACTATAGTCGCCAACCAACCGCCACCAGTTTTGACCGTGCGTCACGAGCAACTCATCGCTGTCACGAAACGATTTTCCTGCGAGCAGTACGTACACCGCTTCAAGTATATTGGTCTTTCCTGCGCCGTTTCTCCCTGTAATAACCGTCACGCCGTGATTAAATTCAAATACACGCTCCTGGTACGAACGAAAATTATACAGGCTAATACGCTCAAGCGCCATGGACACCAGTCTAGCATTTTTAGCTTTTCAGCGGCATGACAATATGCTGATAACTGTCATCGCCAACTGGGCGCACCACACACGGCGCCAGTTTACCACTAAACCCAAACGTGATATTTGGGGAATCAACACAGCCGAGCGCCTCGAGGAGATAGCGCGAATTAAGTGTCACCGACCCCTCGCCGTCCACTGCCGCTTCAGCCTCAGACGTGTTTTCGCCGAGTTGCGAAGCGACCGAATGTATGGAAATAGTACCTTTTGACTTGTCTGTGTGAAGCGTCACGCTGCCGCCGCTTTCGCGGGCAAACAGGCTGGCTATTTTGGTTGTCCGCACCAGTTCAGCAGTAGCTACCGTAGCGTTTATCTCAGTGCTTTTTGGAATAAGTTGGCGATAGTCGGGAAAATTGCCGTCAATCAAGCGGCTAGTAAGTTCCACATCTCCCGCCTGAAACCTCACCTGCATATCGTCAATAAGCAACGACACCTCGTCGGCGTCCTCTGGGAGGGCGCGAGCAACTTCCTGTAGCGTCGTGGCTGGTATGAGGGCCTTGATATCTTCTTTGGTTTCGGCCACCCTCCGCTCTGCGAGTCGGTAGCCATCGGTTGCAGCAACATAAAGCTTTCCGTCAATACTATGCCACAACACCCCCGTCAATACCGGCCGTGTGTCGTCGTGAGACGCCGTAATCACCGTCTGGGCAATCACCTGCTTGAGTAAATCGCTAGCAAGCACTAGCGTGTGTTGCGGCGAGATCGTCGGCAGTTCCGGAAATTCGTCTGACACAACCCCGTGTATGGTCGAGGTATATTTTCCCGAGCTTATATCTAGCTTTGTCCCTTCACCATGTAACACGACGTTATCTTTGGGTAGGTTATTAACAAACTCACTCACCAGACGGGCAGGTATAGTGAGCGTTCCTTCCTTCTCTACCTTCGCTCCTATCGAGTATACCGAGGCGATCTCCAGATTGGTTGCTGCAACTACCAATCGGTTGTTTTCGGTTCGAAGGAGGATATTTGACAAAATAGGGAGCGACGTTTTGCTGCTCGCAACTCGGCTCACGGCCGCAAGGGCGCGGTTCAAGTTTTCCTGTGTGACCGTAACCTTCATTAGTATTGTCCTTTCTTATATATACATAATGATAATAGTAATAATGGGTGTGGAAAGGTGGAAAAGTGCGTGGTTCGCCCCTGTTTCCTGGTGTTAAAAAGCCTGTTGAAAACGATGTGAAGAGGTCGTGAAAAACTGCGCGTTTGGGTGGAAATATGTCGGAAAAACCATCCAAATGCCTGAGTGTGCGGGCGTATGTGGCTAACGTGTGGACGAACGTACACAGACTTTTCCAGCCAGTTGTACACATCTTTTCCTAAGGAATATCTATTCATATAAGCGCTCCCGAATATCTGCAACTTGTTCACGGATCACAAAGTCAAGCTTTATGGCTTTATCGATTTTTTCGACCGAGTGGATAGCTGTTGTGTGGTCTTTGCGTCCAAGCTCAACGGCGATCCGAGGGAAACTCAGGTGAAGCTCACTGCGAAGTAAATACATGGCAATCTGCCGCGGCACTACGATATGCTTGTCTCGTTTGTCACTCAGGATCTCTTTGGTATCGATGCGAAAATATCGAGCCGTCTTATCGACAATGTGCTTTGATGTGAGGTGGTGTGGACGGGTTTGTCGGACGTTACCCAGGAGGCCGACAGCCGTATCAATGTCAGGCGGTACCCCACGTACTTCACAAAATGCGAGAAGCTGGTTGAGAGCTCCTTCGAGTTCACGGATGTTAGTGTTCATGTTCTTGGCAAGGTACTCAACAGTGTCGTTGTCGAGCTCGACGCCGCTAAGAGCGGCCTTGGTCTTCACGATTGCCATGCGAGTTTCGTAATCTGGCAGTTGGATATCGATACTCATACCCCATTCAAAACGGCTCCGTAGGCGTTCGGTCAGGGTAGGAATGTTCCGCGGCGGCTTGTCGGAGCTGAGGATAATTTGTTTGTTCGACTGGTGGAGGTGATTAAAGGTATGAAAAAAGGCTTCTTGGGTAGCTTGTTTCCCGGCGATAAACTGTACATCATCAACGATGAGTACATCGACCGAACGGTACTTATCGGCAAATCCCTTTTTCTTAAACTGCACATGGTCGAGAAACTCACTCACAAATGTTTCAGAACTGACATATAACACTCTCGTATCGGGCTGGCGGCGTTTGATGTCGTTCCCAATCGCTTGTATCAGGTGGGTTTTTCCGAGACCTGACCCGCCGTAGATAAACACCGGGTTATATTTTGTGCCCGGAGATGTACTTACAGCTTGACTGGCGGCATAGGCGAGGTCGTTACTCGCTCCGACGACAAAGCTTTCAAATGTGTACCTCGGATTCAAACCGTCGCCAATCGTTCTGGTTGTTAACTTTTTCGGCGCTCGTAAAGCCAGTACGTCGGCCAGTGGTTCTCGTTCACCACTTCGTTTTTTGCTGACCGTACTTTTTATGACGTAGCTGAGTGACGCGGCGCTGACACCATTTTTTTCCAAAGCAGACCCCACTTGCTGGCTGAACTTTGTCTCAAACTGTTGTTTGGCAAAAATGTTCGGAACAGCTATGGCAAACCCCCCGTCGTCATAAATGACGAGCTCGGTCGGCTTGAACCATGTTACAAAAACAGCGTGCGACACAGTTGTTTCGATTTCGCCGAGTACGGCTTGCCAGATAGCTTGGTTTATTTGTATCCCCATATCTCCACACGTTTAGTCCCACCAGTTTGCTTGTACTATACCTCTACTATAGGCACCGTGACACTTTTCCACAACCCCTCCATACGTAGTCGCCTCACGGCATCACATGAGGGGCTAGTTATACACAGTTTCCGCGCACCCCTGTTAAAATTGTGGATAACTGAAGCGAAAAAGTGGAAAAAACCAATGCGCCTCCACTAAACATCCCACAAATCAAGCCGGAGAGGTCACAGAATTAACTCCATAGAAACTGCGGAGTAACTTGTCGCCCGGAACGTCACCAAGGAGTAGAATTGTGGCTATGCTTGAGGATGAGTCGTATCTGTGGTAGGATAGACGACGATATGCCAAAACGAACCCATCAACCCAAGACCCGTCGCCGCTTCCGCGTGCATGGTTTTCGTGCCCGCATGGCGAGTAAAGCCGGTCGGCTTGTTCTCAAAGCCCGTCGCCTCAAGGGACGCAAGAAACTAACCGTTTCTTGAGAAGAACTCCCTAAGAACACCCACGAAAGCACCCCGAGCGGGGTGTTTTCGTGTATGCTGGAGGCATGCTTTCAAAACAACATCGTTTTCACGGGCACGGCAGTCTCAACTATTTGTTTCGTAACGGCCAAAGCGCCCGTGGCGCATTTTTGCAGGTGAGGTATGTTTACAACAAGCGCCGCAGTGACAGCCGGGTGGCGGTTATTGTTGGGAAAAAAGTTGCAAAATCTGCTGTAGTGCGTAACCGCATACGCCGACGGGTATTTGAGGTGGTGCGCCGACATATGGACAGCATAGCACCTCATACCGATATGGCACTGACGGTGTTCAGTGCCGAACTTGCCGTACTACCAGCCTCAGAGGTCGAACGCGCTGTTCAGACGTGCCTTCAGCGCGCGCGACTCTATCGAACAGAGATAGTATCTGGTATAGTAGAATGATACATGAATATATTTGATCTGCTTATTGTTCAGCCAATTTTTAACCTGCTTGCTGTTATTTATGGGCTTTTGCCCGGGTCAGACTTTGGGGTGGCGCTCATTATCTTTACCGTGTTGGTTCGGTTTGCCATGTGGCCCCTTATTAAGAAACAACTCCATCAGACCAAAATTCAGCGCGAGATCCAACCAGAACTTAAGAAGATCAAGGCCAAAGCCAAAGGCAACAAGCAACTTGAGGGTATGTTAATGCTTGAACTGTACCGTGAGAAGGGCATTAACCCAATGAGTAGCATCGGCGTACTGCTCTTGCAGCTCCCTATTTTTATCGCCCTGTATAACGTGATAAATATCATCACCAAACATCGCGACCAAATCGCCAAATTTACCTATGACGTTGTGGAAAACCTGGGACCCATTCACGACATCATTACCAGTTCAAACCACTACTTTAACGAATCGCTCCTAGGGCTTGTGAACTTGTCGAAAACCGCACTGTCGAATGGGCAAGTCTACTGGCCGCTCATGGTACTGGCGGTGCTCGCGGCGGTGCTCCAGTACTACCAGTCAAAACAAATCTCTCCGCAGCCAACCGAACACAAACGACTCCGCGACGTTATGGCGGCGAGCGCGGCCGGAAAGGAGGTTGACCAAACGGAAGTTAGTGCCATTATGTCGCAGCGTATGTTGCTTATTTTCCCGCTTCTGACGCTTATGGTGATGGTATACTTACCAGGTGCGATATCGCTCTACACGGTCGTGTCGTCACTCGTCGCAGTCGTGCAGCAACACTACATATTGAAAAAAGACGTAGGGGAGATGGAGGTGCTGGCAAGCCAAAAAACTGGCGGCAGCGAACGTGAAAAGAACGCGGTAGAAGCAACGGTGGTGGCTGCTCCAAAACAACGCGGTAAAAAACGGAGTAAACGGAGGTAAGTTGGTATGGACAGAGAAGCGTCGATTGCGTTTGCAAAACG
>JBDHUL010000009.1:0-21733 GCA_039812985.1 Saccharimonadaceae bacterium (SeqCode) | reverse complement strand
CTTGTAAGTGTCCTCGCTCAGCAAAATACCGGAACCTGGAGTGGAACATCGGTGACGGTGACATTGCCATCGACACCAGCCAGTACCTCATGCCTTATACTTTTCGTTGCGGGAAATACAACATTGAGTACTCCGTCTGGCTGGACACTGCGCGAGTCGCAGGTTAACTATATGGGGCACTACTGTTACACCAGAATTGGTACGACCCAGAGCTCATGGACAGTGTCCACTGCTGCTGGTCAAGGCACCTGGTGGCTCGGCGAGATTACCAATGCGGCGTATGACGCATCGGCATCGGCCAATGCGACGGCCTTTGATACGACGTACACAACACCGCTAATTGTGCCGACGACTGGAACACGGATGCTTTTGGCGTCAATTGGTAGCCTTTCCTCAACTGGCGTCAGGACGGCCTCTGGCTGGACAAATAGCTTCAATGAAGTCGCCGACATATGCCAAGCGACAGCCGACAACCCCATGCAGGGTGTGGCGACTCGCACGGTAACGAGTAACGGGAGTGCATCATATAGTACGGCTGTCACCCTCAGCGCGACGTCAAATGGCCGCTCAGCGATTATCTGTTCGCTTGTCACGTCGGCCTCAGGTGGCGGCAGTGACGTAACCCCGCCGTCGGTACCAACAGGACTCGTAGCGACAGCAGCGGGATCGACAGCGGTCAATCTGACTTGGACGGCAAGTACTGACAATATTGGCGTCGATCATTATATTATTTACCGCGGCGGGACACAGGTAGGCATTGCCGCAGGGACGAGCTATTCGGACACGGGACTTTCACCGAGCACATCCTATACGTACACCGTACGCGCCGTGGACACTTCGTCAAACCAGAGTACTCTGTCGCAAACCGCGTCTGCGACGACGAGCGGTACTGGCGGAGCACAAAAAGTAGCGGTTATTGGCGATTCACTCACCTACCAAGACGGTGGCGGACAGGGGAATGTTCCAGCGACGATGGAGTCAGTAGGTTGGCCGAGCGGAGGGACATGGTTCTATGGGGTGGTCGGTAAGGCGATTAACGATCCAGACAGCAATGGCAAGACAACGGTTCAGACTATTGCAGACTGTCGTGCGGCTATTGGCGAGCCGGACGTGTGGGTGATTGCACTTGGTACCAATGATGCGCTGACTTATGCGTCCCCGTCGAAAATATCGACTGACATACAAGCCGTCCTGACTGCCCTGGGAAGCAGTGCGCGGGTCGTGTGGGTAAATGTGGGCGGAGACCCGGCGCGTGATCTCAATACGCTCGCTGTCGATGTGAACGCGGGCATATTGTCAGCGGTCAATGCCCGTCCTAAAACGCTTCTCGCCGATTGGCAAAACTTCATCATCCCGAACAACCAGGCGAGTTACTGGCTAGATCGGACACACATGTACCCTAACGGGTATGACGTACGAAATATGTTTGTGGCACGGCTGGCCCGCGACGCTCAATACATGCAGTATACCGTCAGCGGCTGGCCGGACGCGACCAATACTGGTTGGCAGCACACAGGCATCACGCTGACAACAGTTACCCCTGGTATGAGCGGCAGTGGGTGGTATACCGATGTGGTCGGCGGTAACAATATGTTCTACGTTAATCAGAACGGTGCGGTGGTTGACGGACTCGATATCCAGGGCTTCGGCGTGAAAGTAATGGCGAACAATGTGACGATGAAACGCTGTCGTATACGCAATGGGGGCTACTACAGTGTATTTGTCGGCGACTTGCCTACCGAATACCATCACTTCACAATGGAAGACGTTGAACTCGATGGTATGAATGATCCGGCTAACCCAACGGTTGCCGTGAACGCAACGGCCAATGCGACATTCCGCCGTTGCAATATTTATGGCATGGGGTCAACAGCGGCGCGTATTGGTACGGCCAACCTGTTTGAAGATAATTACTTTCATGACTACAACCAGTTACCGGGTGAGCACTTGGCTGGTACGAGTACGAATGCCGGTGAAACCGGTGTTGTTATTCGACATAACACTATCAAAATTGCGGCCTCGGGTGCATCATCGACCCTCGCGTTCTATCGTGACTTTGGCAACCCGAGTAACATACTCGTGCTGCAAAACAACCTGCATGGCGGCAACTATACGATCATGACAGGTGTCCGTGATAGTGGCGGTACCTATCCAGCGATCAATGATATGCGGTTCCACGGTAACACTATTGGCCGCGAGTATTACGCCGACGGTGGTTTACTCGGGCCGGTGGCTCAGTTTTCATACGCCAATGGTTCAGGAAACCTCTGGTCAGGCAACACTTGGGGTGGCGGCGCGGCTGCCACGGGTGCTCACGCCACGGGTAGCCTGGTTATACCGTAAGAAGTATAGCCCGGTGAGTCCCGGTATGGTATCATAACAAAAAGGTAATGGAGGGGAACTGTACGATATGTCACGACTACCAACACCGGGAGCTGATGCTGGGTCATGGGGCCAGATCCTCAACGATTTTTTACAGCAAGCACATAACACCGACGGTACTATAAGAGACAACAGCATATCAAGCACCATGCTTGCACCAGGGGCGGTGGGTGCCAGTGGGCTTGCGGCAAGCGCTGTTTCGGCTTCTTCTCTCAATACTGCCGGAGGCACGACCGGACAAGTTTTGACCCTTGACTCGACGGCTCCTGGCGGGTTCAAGTGGAGTACGTTAAGCACGGGTTCGTCCAATCCAGTTGGTCCGGCCGGCGGAGATCTAGCAGGAACCTACCCCAATCCAACCGTTCCCGGACTTGCCACCAAAGAACCTTCGGTAACAGCTGGCACAGCGGCGCAGTACTACCGCGGCGACAAAACCTGGCAGACCCTCGACAAAACTACCGTGGGGTTGACAAGTGTTGACAATACGAGCGACCTAGCAAAACCCGTTTCAACCGCTACCCAAACGGCTTTGAATAGCAAAGCTGACAGCGCGAGTTTGGCTGCCGTCGCCACCTCAGGCGCCTACGCCGACCTCACCGGCAAACCAACCCTGGCAACTGTTGCAACCAGTGGATCCTACACTGACCTTTCAAACCAACCCACCATCCCTGCTGCCCAAGTCCAGAGTGACTGGAACGCGGTTTCCGGTGTCGCTCAAATCCTCAACAAGCCCACCATCCCTGCCGCTCAAGTCAGTTCTGACTGGAACGCCAGCAGCGGGGTGGCCCAGATACTCAATAAGCCGACAATTCCTAGTGTTAGCGATGCTTCGACAACCGCGAAGGGCATTATTCAGCTGGCGGGTGACCTCGGCGGCACGGCCGCAAGTCCGACGGTTCCGGGGCTTGCCGGTAAGGAGCCGGCTATCACGGCAGGGACGACGGCGCAGTATCTCAGAGGTGACAAGACGTGGGATATTCCTCCGGTACCAGCGGCAACGCCGGCGGACCATGGGGTGATCGGCTGGACTTACGACCCTGTTTCAGCGGCAAACTCGTACCAGCTTGCTACTGCCGGTATGGCCTATGTTGCCCGGATCTACCTTCGTAAAGCTGCAACCGTTTCGAGTGTGTATTGTTACCTAAACGGTACGGGCGGCACAGGCCTTAGTAACGCTTATGTTGCTCTGTATCAAAATGGATCGCTGCTCGCTCAGTCGGCAGATCAGTCAACTACATGGCAGTCGGGCGGCCAGAAAACAGCGGCATTTAGCTCAGTCGCAGTGTCAGCGCTTGCACTTGATATCGTGTTTTGGGTAGGAGCGTGGACGACGGCACCAACGTTTAGCCGAGCAACGGGCAGCGCGATTGTGTATCTCAATCAAACAGGAGCCAACCTTCGCTTTGCGACAGCTGACACGGGGCTTACAACGACCGCTCCCGCCACCCTCGGGACAAAAACCGCTCTCGCAACTTCATTTTGGTTTGCGGTCGGCTAGCGATTTGGTGTGATAGGATCATCGAGTATAATAAAAACATGAGCATTTCAGCGAGGCGACGACAGCGTACCAAGCATTCATCCGGTGGTGGAGGCGGCCTACGCACCATTACGCACGGCGAGCAGCTCCTTACCAGCGATGTTGGTCCGTGGGCCCTTCAAGGAGTGGCGAAAGGGGGTGAGTCACTCTTGACGATTACCGCGAGCCAGATGAATGATCGCCTGAGCAATTGGCCGGGCAATGGCCATCCCAGCTGGATACCAAACCAGCCATATACCTACAATAACCTGTCAAATAATCATGGAGGTATCGTTCCGGCAGGAGGCCTCACTATTGACGGTTTTTTTGTTCCAGCCGGTACTTATGTGGCGCAGTTTTGTGATTTTTCGGCAAGCGGACTAATTGTCGAGGGCGACTGTGGCGGAGCATACCCACCGTTCTCGGGTTTATTGCTCAGGGGCTGTCGTTGGCGAGCAGTGTCAAATTCGGTCGGGCTCATTAACGAGAACGGACAGTCGTCTGGAGGAAAGTTTTGGATTCATCACAACGATCTCGGTGGATTTAACTCTCAGACCAGCAGCTATTGTGAAATACCCATCAAAACATACCTCGCGCCGACACAAACATATCGGAATTATATATCCTATACAACTACTGGCATTCAGACAGTTGGGTTTGCTGGAACAGCAGTGCTTGAGAACTTCATTGAACGCCTGACGACCTTTAACACCAACGGACCGCATCTCAATGGCGTAACGTTTAACGGTGGCGACCCCTGTGCGCGGGTCGAGCGTAACCATATTGTCGTGCAGACACCTGAGGATAACGGATCAAACAAAGACGTCAACCAGACTGACTGCATCAGCTTCTTCCAGGACTTCGGTGACTTTCAGGGCACCGGAACCAACAGCGATGGCACAACGGGCTACCGTGTTATCAACAACTACATCGGCGGAACGGGTTATTGTTTCTACGCCGGCATGAATGGGGGTAAACCAGCAACAAGCGTAAAGAACATGTATGTGACCGGTAACAAGGTCACAACGAGCGTCTACTCAAACGGGGGATCATTCGGCCCCATTGCTGCCACGCCGTCCTGGGGGAGTTACGGTAACGTTAACACGAACAATACGTGGGCTGATGGGCCAAACACCGGGTCGAACGCATTTTAGAGCATAGCTTCGTATACCCTTTTGCGGAAAATGGCATTGTCGTCAGGCGTATGACGGCGTGGAGATAGTCACTACGTAGGGGTTGTGTCCGTGGTATAATCTGTCTAGTAGAGCATAAGGGGTATAAAAATATGACACGATTACCGCATCCAGGAAAGGATGAAAACACCTGGGGCCGGATACTCAATGACTTTTTGCGTCAAGCGCATAATGATGACGGGACGTTGAAGGATGATGTTGTGACGAGTACGCAGATTGCGGCGTTAGGCGGCCATGATGGCCAGGTGCTGGCGAAAGATAGTACATCGGTGACGGGGTTAGCATGGAAGAATATAAATGGTGTATTAGATGCGGCCAGTCACGCGGTGAGTGGGCCGTCGGTTATTACTCCGCCCGTCGAGGAAGGGGATATTGCTATTTCTTCCGTCCCTGGTCGAAACCAGGTCATGCTGGCAAATACGACAACGCCGGTGGTTACGGCGAGCCTCGATCCTGCGCCGCCAAGCGGCCCGGCAGGCGGTGATCTTGCTGGGGTGTACCCAGACCCGCAAGTCGTCAAGGTCAATGGAGTGGCGGTGGCAAATACTCCGGTAGCGGGTCAAGTGCTGACTGCAACAGATGCGGCAAATGCGACCTGGGTGGCGCTGCCTCAGGCTCGAATGCTCTATGTTGAGGATTTCCGGGGAGCGAACAATAACGACGTTCAGACGATTCAGGCGGCCATGCAGGCCGTTCAGAGTGGTGACAGGCTCGTATTTGAAGAACGTCGAACATATACATTTAGCACAGGAGTGGTATTTCCTTCACTAGAGGGTAAGTCGTGTGTAACAATCGATGGCAACGGTGCGACGTTCGATTTCACTGCCGTAACAGGGCTCTGCTGCGCGATTGGCGGAGGCTCTCTGGCACAGGTTACGACGGTAACTGCATCAATCGCAAAAGGAGCGACCGCCATGACCGTGGCATCAAGTAGTAACTTGAGAGTTGGTGATATTGTTGAAATTTTTTCGAGCGGTGAGGTGTTTGACCCGGACCGGGCTCCGGCAAGTGGTATCAAGGGAGAGCTGGCTCGGATTTCAGCTATCAATGGGACGACCGTATCGTTTGCCAATGCTATGTATGATTCCTATAGTACCTCAGGCTATACGGTATATGTGACGCGTGTCATGCCGGTTACAGGACTTGTGCTTGAAAACCTGACGGTTAAGGGCCGAGGAGCGGGCGGGATAAATACAGGTCTGCGTGTGCAGAACTTCGATGGGGCGACAGTGCGCCACTGCAATTTTGTTGCAACTGAGACGATTGGGCTTGCGGTCATATCGGGATACAATGCCACTGTTGAGCGGTGTCGCTCGACCGACTGTTGCCGGGATGGTTTAGGATACGGATACCAGGTGACAAGTTGCGATGGAGCCGTCCTGCGCGACTGTGTTGGTGTACGCAACCGTCATAGCTTTGATGCTGGACCAACGGTGCATACCCCTTCAAGAAATGTGACATATGACAGCTGTACGGCGATTGGTGATATTTCGGCTGGTATCTCAACGCACACAACCGACATAGTACTCATCCAGAACTGTACGGCTCTCAACTGCGGCGGGGGAATTGTGAGTCGAGGGAGACGAACGAAAATAGTGCGGAACAAAGTCATTGGGGTAACAAATACCTCAGCACAGTCGTATCAGCATGGTATCCGGGTGGGAGACGAGGCGGCCACGCGCGGCGCGGGTGCGGGCGGGATTCAGCTAGAAGTACTTGATAACGAAGTTGACATAACGGGCGCGAGCGCCGGTGCCCACGGGTTTTTTAGCACGGCCGGATTGGTTGACGTACGCATTGCTCGTAACACGTTTCGTGGGTTTACGGCACAGGGCGTGTACGCTGGGGGCGGGTACGCTCGCAATCTCGTGATCGAGGAGAATACAATTGATTGCTCGGGGCAGATTGGCGCACCTGGTGACCCAAACAATGCGTTGTTCAATGGTATCTTTGTGAACCCAGGGACACCAGTAGCAAACAACCCATCTGGACAGGCACAGAATCTTTTCGATATTCGTTTGACCCGTAACCGGATTAGTGCTCCGCTCTACTCGGCTATTCGTCTTGGTAGCCCGGATGCCTCAGCAGCTTCGGACCATATTGATATTTGTGACAATAGTATCGGGGGTCTGCGCAATGCGAACAACGTTGCCGGTATTAACCTTACTGCAACTGGGCTGCTTGGTGCGGATGTCCGTGTACACGACAACCGCTTTAGTGATCAATGGCTCTCGATGTCTCGCGCCGTGACAGTGCCTGCAAGTGGCAGTACGTGTCTCGTAGACTGGGTGAAGGTCTATAGTAACTCGTTACCGCAGTACACCGCTGCTATTCTCGAGCCCGGTATTGAACGAGCACTTCGCGGACCGAGGCCCAACCTTTGGTATGCGCCGGATGGGTATATTGGGTCCACTGCTACGCTTGTTCAAAATCAGGAATGCGCCATACCATTTTTTGTTGGTCGTTGGTGCACGCTAACCGGACTTGCAGTTGCCAATATTGTTACAGCCATGGCTGGTTCGACGATTCGTCTTGGCGTGCGCGCTGACGCCAAAGATACGTACGGAAGCTATCCAGGGGCATTAGTCATTGATGCGGGAACGGTCGCCGCCACTGCAACTGGTTTTCGAGCAACCAGTACGCTGTCGCAGGTACTCGCACCGGGTTTGTACTGGTTGACGGCGACCGCCCAAGGCGGGACTCCTTCAGTAACGGCCTATACCGGTACTGTGTCGCAGATCGTTGGCTATCAGGGGGCAGGAAATGTTGCGGGTCGCGCTCATTATGTCCAAAGCTCGGTAAGCGGAGCGTTGCCGGCGGTATTTTCCTCATCAACCAATGCCCAGGGCGCTACGCCAGTTATTCAGGCGCGATTCAACTAGTACTAGGGGTGCGTTGACGATTACTGAGGGACGATTTCAAGGAGTGCGAGGTTCCAGCGGTGGTTGGTCGGTGCTGTTGTGTTGATTGCGACGGTTGTGCCGGCTACAGGTGTTATGGCCGTCTGGCGTTGCACCCAGAAAGTGTCACTCGCTGGCGCAAGCATTTCTTGTACCTTAGTTTGGTTGGCGCCAACAGTGCGAGCGGTGGCACCGTCCCAGTCGTTGCCAACACCCCATACCCACGCATTCGCAGCGGTACTCATGACAGTAGCATTGGCCGCTCCAGTGGTTGCATTGTTGCCGCCAGTTGCTCCGAACGCGGCGTTTTTAAAGGCGACCACGTGCAACATGCCCTGATATGAGCCGCTACTGCGTGTTGCTTTCACGACAACATTTGTCAGTGGCAGCGGGCTAGCTGCGGTCCATATTTCAGAGGTGCCACGTTGGGTGTTAACGCGTTTACGCAGCGTCCAGGTTAGTCCGCCACCCGTCACGCCGCTAAAGCTTTGCGTCCCGTTTGGCCCGTCGGATGTTATAAATGCGACGAGCAATTGATTGTAGCCGGTGGTGGCAAATGACGGTGAGCTGATGCTCGTGGCATTGGTTGTTTGTGATGTTGTGACCGATGTATCAATGGAGATTGGGTTAACAACGGCTGGCGGTAGGGTTGCAGACACCGATGTTGAGTCGGCCGATACGTTGCCGGCTGCATCATAAGCGCGGACGCTATAGCTATGCGTTTCATTTGCGGCAACTACAGTGTCGGTGTAAGCGAGAGAGGCGGTTGTCGCGAGCTGGGCCCCGTCGCGCCATATTTGGTAGCCAGTTACGGCAACGTTATCGGTACTAGCTGCCCATGACAACGAAACTGATGGTGTAGATGTCGGGCTAGCAGTAAGGTTCGTTGGCACACTCGGCGCTGTCGTATCAGGAACTGTTTGCGTTGTAAAGACGTAGTCTCCAGAGGTCGCTGTGTTACCGGCTGCGTCGCGGGAAATCACGCGGTAGTGGTAGGTTGTGCCGGCATTGAGGCCGCTGACGACGATAGCATGGGCTGTTTCGAACGTGGTGTTACGAGCGGTCATTTGACCATACGCGGCTGTAATGCCATATTCAACCTGCGAATCGGCCGGATCATTCGTGTTCCAGGAGATCGTGCCGCCATTTTGGTTGACAACGCCGCTTGCGACGTTCGTAATGGTTGGTGCAGTCGTATCGCCAGATACGTTTACCGCAACGTTATCGAAGGTTGCGGTGCCGAGAACCGAATTGTTGTGGCTCGTCACGGCAAGACCAACATAGGTCGATGAATCCATGGCGATGGTTGCCTGGGTAAATTGCGTCCAGGTTGTTCCATTGGTTGAGCGTGAAGCAGTAAATGTCGAACCGCTCCTAGTGAGCTTGAGCCAGTACGGAGCTGCGCCTGTGCCGCCGCTGGTATAGCTGCTGCCTCCATTTGCAGCCGATCGCCAGGTAAAAGCAAGTCCGTTCGATGGGGTTGTAGCGACAACGGCATGTTTACTGCCTGGCGTTAGGTCGTCGCGGATCATAATGCCAGCGAGCGCCCAAGGATCAGTATTTTGCTGTGAGGCTACTCGGGCGACAATACTGCCGTCACCTTCCATGGGTTGATACACAAAATGAAATGAGTCAGCGTTGTCCCATATGTCGACACCACTGCCTTTAAGTGTAAAGACGTTACTTGCAAAACCGCTTGAGCCAGCGACACCCGTCGAGCCAACATCGGCAGCGACCCAAGGGGTTGGCAAGGTTGTTGGTGTGGTGACAGTAATGCTCGCAGCCGAGCTCGTTGTCGTAGCACCGCTATTGTCAGTGGCTACTGCGGTCACGGCAAATGTACCAGCCGTGCTCGGCGTCCATGCGGCGGCATAGGGGGCGGTCGAGGAGCTTGCGAGCAGCGTCTGACCAGCGAAGTAATCTACTTTTGTGACGGTACCGTCGCTGTCGGAAGCTGTGGCACCAAGTGAGACGGCCGTGCCAGCCTGTACGGTTGTGCCGTTGGTTGGCGTAGTCAGAGTTACGGTTGGTGGTATATTGCTAGGAGCGCCGGAGATCACTTGTACGGTAGTCGCCGCATCATGCCGGATACTCAGCGTACTGGTAGCGACATTGTAGACCCAGCCTTCCTGCGACAGATCGGCTCGCTGCGAGAGGGCGACGCCACCGGCTATGACGCTTGACGGTGTGAAGTTGAGGCGTACGTTTTCGGTTGAAGCCGGGGAGGTTGTCGTGTATTGGATGCCCGATGAAGAATACGTAATGTTGCTCACCAGGCTCGTGCTGCCAGTCAGGTGCGTCTGGTTAGCGGGCGCCCATTCCGGGACGGCTTGCATGGCGGTCAAAAAGTGTCGGATATAATCACCGTAACCGTCGGTAAACCATTGGTTATTGACCTGTGGCCCATCGATAACCACGCCATTTGGGCGAGCCATATAAGTTGCCCAGTTAAGCGCGTAGTAGGCTTTGGCTTTGGCGGCGGTATCGCCTGTTTTTGCGTAGAGCAGCGCATTGACACTCGCGTAGCGTGAGGTGTGGCTGCCCATTGCATACGGAAAGGCATTCTGTTCCTTGATGGTTGTCGCGCCGTATGAGTCTGCGCCAAAGGTTGTTTCAACCCAGGCAATCAGTCCGCGGACATGAGTTTCCCAATTCGTGTCATACTCAGGGTGCTCCAGCAGATAACGGGCAGTCATCATGGCATTGAGCTGGTTGATATTGTCAGTGCCCGATCGAATGCCGACATCCTCGAAGTAGTTTGCCCAGACGTTGTTTTGCATCGGGTAGGCCATGAGCCATGTCCAGGCGGTCGTACGAGCAGCTTGATAGTTTGACGCTGAGCCAAGATTGCGCGCTATCAAGCCGTCAAAGAGTCGGATTGGGTCGATGACATTGGCGCTGTATTGCTCTTTGATGGTACCGCTTTGGGCGATTACCCGAAACGGCCAGGGTGATTGGGCCGCGTTGCCACTGCGGACATGCGAAGCCAGAGCGTTGGCGCATGCAATCGCTGCGTCGCGGTAGCGGGTGTTACCAGTGACATCGTAAAGCTGGAGCCAAGCGTAGCCCATTTGCCCTATTTTGTCGGGTTCGATTACTCCCTTGCCGTCGCCCGCCCCAGAGGTGTTTCCATATGCCGCGCCGTCGTAGGTGAGTGATCCGGCATCGCCGCTGGCATAGGGCACCGACGCCCAGTTGTCGGTGGAGGCAGTCATACCGTGGTCAAGTTGCCAGGTTGCGACGTTCTGCGCCAGTGTCACCGGAGCGCTATCGCCCGAGTAGGCGTAGTATTTCAGTGCTGACTCAGTAAGCATGGCGTAGAGTCCTGCTGGGTTGTGCGGCCAGCCCGCCATAGTCTGAGTATCAGGGTTTAGGTAGCTCTGGCTGTAATACGCAGGTTTGCCGGTGCTTGGGTCGTTGGGGACGGAGTTTAACAGATAATTCCATGCCGACGTAACGACGGTGTGGTATCCATCGCCCGGGTTTGCAGTCCAGGGGATGATCTTGCCGTTCGCATCAAGTATCACGGTATGGCTGTTCACTGAGGCAGCGTGCGCCAGTGGAGCCGGCAGCACCACCAGAACAGCCAATATCGCTACCATACATTTATAGACTAGACCTTTTCGATGCATAACCCCTCCTTGAGCACAATAATATATTGAACGTCCTATTATTATTATATATAGTATACATGACCGTAATGCTGACGAAAATGTCAAATATTGAGTGGTGGCTATTGTTTTTCTGCGCGGCACACTTGCTCCCGTGGTACTATTAAAAGCATGAGCAGATTTACAACCCGAGCTCGTCGAGGAAAGAAAACGCCGTTTGTCGGTGGCGGCCTTCGTACTATCACGCACGGTGAGCAGCTGGTGGTTAGCGATGTTGGCCCCTGGGCTTTGCAGGGTGTTGCCAAAGGCTCGGAGTCGCTTGGCACGGTAGCGGTGCCTGGGCGGGGCTACTGGCTTATGGATACTCCAAGCGAATATGCTCCGACTGGCACCTATGTCTATAACAACAATCCTGCGAATAAAGGCGGTGTGGTACCGGCTGGCGGACTGACGATAGACGGATACTTTGTGCCAGCCGGGACGATTGTCTGCCAATTTCGTAATCTATCGGGCAGTGACTTTTCGGCGCAAGGCCAGGGCGGTTCATATTTGTTTCGCGGCTGCCGGTTTCGTAACGATGCCATCGGCCAGTCATCGCAGTTCAATGATTATACTTCGAGTTATACTAACCGTCTGTTCTTTTGTGACATGGGATCGACCTCATCAAACGACGCCAATTGGCAAGGATCGTTCTGGAAATCAATTGGTGGCACCGATCATGTCATGCTTCGCAACTACTGTAGCTACCAGTATGTCACCTTCCAGCCCAATGTGCCAAACTGTCACTTCGTCGAAAACCTTGTTGAAAAACTCATTTACTACGGCGGCGAGGCAGGGCCGCCCGGTCAGGCTGGTTCACCGCTCCATATGGCGAGTATCGGCTGCGAAGGCGGCGGGACGGGATACCGGATTTTGCGCAACAAAATTGCTCCGGCGAGCCCAGACGAAGGGGGGCACGTGTTTGTCAACGGTTCGTCAATTGCACTCGAAAATACCAATGGTTCGGCCTATCATGACTGTCAGATCAACGATAACTATTTGTCTGGGTTTAATTACGTCATTCTCGATATGGGTGAGGTGACTGGCAGCACCAATATCACTATCGCTGGCAACAAAGTCACCACCCAGTGGTTTACCAATGGCGGTGTTTCAGGGGTCGAACAAGCCGGGCCTCATCCAGTACCCTGGGGGAGCAATGGCAATGTCAAGTCAAACAACACCTGGGCCGATGACTATGGAAGCGGTGGCAACGGCACCGGCACACCACTCAGTTCGCGCCAGTACCCGGCTGGCAATGGCCCTCGCGCTGGCACGATAGCGTTCTAAAGGGAATATGACCTGGGGCGAACCGGAACGGCGTGGCACCTGTTGTCTGGGCTAGAGTTTTTAGACTAGTTGAGAATTGTTTGTGCTTGTAGTAAGATGACTACAGTAGCGTAAAGACGCGAACGTAGTGGTTTTAAAATACGCAGAAGAGAGGGGTTGAAGCTGTATGTCACGATTGCCACAACCGGGTGGAGACGAGGGGAGTTGGGGGCAGATACTCAACGATTTTCTAGGACAGGCGCACAATGCTGACGGCACGCTAAAGGACGGTGTTGTAGGTACCGCAAAGCTTGCGCCAGGTGCTGTGACGAATGCTGTCTTAGGAGCGGGTGGGGGAACAGATGGGCAAGTACTGACGAAAAATAGCTCTGCTTCTGGAGGCATGGCATGGGCAACCGTTGCCGGCGGTGGTCCGATTCCTGATGCTTCGGCAACCCAAAAAGGTGTTGTGCAGCTGACGGGTGACCTCGGTGGTACAGCAGTGTCTCCGACGGTACCGGCGCTTGCGAACAAGGCCGACAGTGCAAATGTCTATACGAAAACACAGATCGATACCGCTCTATCCGCCAAGGCCGATACGTCGGCGCTTTCTGGGTATGTTCCGACATCGCAAAAAGGTGCCGCTAGCGGTGTTGCATCGCTCGATGGTACTGGAAAAGTTCCAGCTACCCAGTTGCCCGCGGCCGTTTCTCAAGTAAACGCCGACTGGAACGCTGTTTCCGGTGTCGCTCAAATCCTCAACAAGCCCACCATCCCTGCCGCTCAGCTACAATCAGACTGGAACCAATCTGCCACTGCCAGTAGCGACTACATCAAGAACAAACCGTCCCTTTCCGCCGTCGCCACCTCAGGCGCCTACGCCGACCTCACCGGCAAACCAACCCTGGCAACTGTTGCAACCAGTGGATCCTACACTGACCTTTCAAACCAACCCACCATCCCTGCTGCCCAAGTCCAGAGTGACTGGAACGCGGTTTCCGGTGTCGCTCAAATCCTCAACAAGCCCACCATCCCTGCCGCTCAAGTCAGTTCTGACTGGAACGCCAGCAGCGGGGTGGCCCAGATACTCAATAAGCCGACAATTGACAAAACGGCTGTTGGTCTTGCAAACGTTGATAATACGAGCGATGCAAACAAACCTGTTAGCACTGCTCAGCAAACCGCGCTTGATGCCAAATCTGACAGAGTGGTTTCCATGAATGCCCAAACTGCTACGACCTACACATTTGTTCTGAGCGATAGCGACAAGCTCGTGACGTTAACAAACAACGCGGCCATATCAGTGACGGTGCCGACCAATGCGGCGGCGGCTTTTCCGGTGGGTACTCGCATTAAATTTGCGCAGATGGGTGCTGGCCAGGTGACGGTCGTGGCAGCGGGCGGTGTGGCCGTGTTCGGTGACCCGGGCCTTAAAATAGCGGCTCAGTACGGTGCGGCAGAGCTGTTCAAAATAGCCACCGATACGTGGCTGCTGGTTGGACGGCTGGCCGCATGAGTTTCGGAATTATCGCCTCGTCCCACACTGGCGTTGCTGGTGGTCTTGGCGACGGCACAGCTTTTGCAAATGCCGTCCTGGCGCAAAACCCACTCATGTACTGGCGGCTTAATGAAACGAGCGGCACGACAGCAAATGACCTGAGTGGACATAGCCGCACAGGAACCTATAGTGGAAGTCCTACCCTTGACGCCGTGGGGATGATACAGGGATATAACAGCCGGAGCACGTACTTTAGTAACCTTAGCGCACTTGATGACTACGTGACAGCGCCAGTAGCCGCCTGGATGGATACGCCAGTACTGACGCTCACCTGTGTTATTATGTCGTCAGTATCAGGACTACGCATGATTGCGTCGCGCTATCATGACCCGAACAGCGATCGTTCGTGGTTTTTGTACAATGAAAACAACCGGTTCAAATTTTATGTTCGTGACCGTTACACTCCCGCTTCGGAAACAATTGTCGATGCCGGGTTTAATTTCGAGCAGGGCCGGGCATACTTTATCGCGGCCTATGCCAGTCCGGCCGCGACAGGTTTGCGTGTGTACGACGAGACGGGGCTCGTAGGGTCGGCGACAGGTGCCGGGCACGATGTCTACCATTCGACGCGTAACCTGCGTCTCGCCTGTGATGACACGTTGAGTTATTATGACGAGGCATATATTTCGGATTTTGCGTATTTTGATCATATTGTTCCGACGGGCGCGCTCGATGCGATGGCGACGGTTGCGCTGGCTCGAAAGCCGCGCTGGCTACACAGTGTTAAGGGGACATCACCGCGCAATGGCACCACGGACCATACGATTACGTATCCGCCGACGACTGCCGGATCGCTTCAGGTGGCATTTCTGTACGGTTCAGACAATGTTCCTCTGACAATGCAAACTGTCGGCTGGACACAGCGCCTCATACAGCCGAGTTCGACTGATGGGGCGCTCTATATCTACACGCGCAGCGTCAACGCTGGTGAGACGTCCTGTACCATTAGTTATGCAACGGCCGGGTTTCCACTTAACTATGCTATATACGAACTCCCTCCCGGGTCTTCGTACCATTCGCTTGCGAGCATATCACACGCCCAGGCAGGTTTGCTTCCGACGCTTTCTGGTTTGCCCGGGACGCCGGTGCTTGTTTTTGGCATCGTTTCTGCGGTTGAAACCAATGCCGGGAACTCGGTGACGTCGTCTATTTTTCGCTATGGTTGGCTGGGGGAGATGGACAACTTTATTGCGCATGACGGCGTGACGAACGGGAGTTATTTGGCAGTTGGTTACCAGGACTACCTATCGACGACCTCGGCGACGCCGAACGTACAGGTGTATAACACGATGGCTAACTCGCATGAAGAAGCTACTATTGCCTTTGTCGTGCCATAAAACATAAGCATTTTTGGCTCGTATGCTGTATAGTGAAAATATGAAGAAATTTTCCATTATTATTCTAGCGATCTTTGCAGCTGCGACTGTCGGTGTTGCGCCGGCGTACGCAGTCGAAGCCCCATACAGTAACCAGTCAGATTTCGAAGTTACTTCGGCGGCATCAACGGCTTTTGAGGGATTTGCAAACGAGATCGTCAGAGATGGAGCTACCAAAGACAGCTTGCGCCAGAAAGCCGATGAAGCAGTTACCGCGCTGGAAGCGGTAGGAGAGCACACGTTTTCAGCGCAGCCAGGCGGTCCGTACCGCGAAAAAGCAGTCGTCCTAAAGACGAAAGCGGAGAAGCTTAAGTCTGAAGTCGGCAAGGCCGCTGATCTATTTGGCGCTGGCGACGGCGCAGCTTTTAATGCCTACCTCGAAAAGCTACAAGGATCGGCTCAGGCCTATGACGACAGCGTCACCGCTCTCAACGAAGCGGCCGAAAAACCTAACGAGGATACCATAAATACCTATGTGTGGTGGCTCATTGCAGCCGGAGCGGTTGCAATGATTGTTTTTGTTACGGTTGTTCTCTGGGCTATATCGAGAGGGTCTGGAAAAAACAAATCTCGGCATTCTGGCAAGGCATCGGCCTAATTGCCTCCCAGAGAAAATAGATGTAGGGACATTAGTTAGCACTCTATTGACACGAGTGCTAACTTTTGTGTATGATGGTTCCATTGGCACTGTCCTGCGAGGAGTGCTAAATAAAGAACATCAGCACAAGCGTAAGAACGTAATAAGGAAAAGGAGTGAATATGGGGAAAATTATCGGTATCGACCTCGGTACAACGAACAGCGCCGTTGCGTACATGGTAGCGGGTAAACCAGAGGTTATTGCGAACGCCGAAGGCAACCGCACAACGCCAAGTGTTGTCGCTATTAACAAAAAAGGCGAACGCCTCGTTGGTCAAGTTGCCCAGCGGCAGCGCGTCACGAATGCCAAAGACACGATTTTTGGCGTTAAACGACTCATTGGCCGTAAGTTTGATGACAAAGAAGTTCAAAAAGACATCGATATTATGCCGTTTAAGATCGTCAAGCATAAAAGCGGCGTGGCGGTCGAAATGGCGGGCAAAGACTACACACCGGAAGAGGTCTCAGCCATGATTCTTGCTAAGATTAAGGCGGATGCCGAAGCCTTCCTTGGGGAGCCCGTGACCGAAGCGGTCATCACGGTGCCGGCGTATTTTGACGATAGCCAGCGTCAGGCGACCAAAGACGCAGGTAAAATTGCCGGGCTTGAAGTCAAGCGTATCATCAACGAGCCAACTGCGGCGGCGCTTGCCTATGGGCTTGAAAAAGGCAAGGAAGAAAAAATTGTCGTGTTTGACCTAGGGGGCGGTACCTTTGACGTATCGGTGCTCGAGCTGGGCGATGGTGTGTTTGAGGTCAAATCGACCAACGGCGACACTCACCTTGGCGGCGAAGACTTTGACAACACTATCGTGAACTACTTCATCGACGAGTTTAAGAAAACCGACGGTATTGACCTCAAAAGAGACAATGCCGCCATGCAACGGCTTAAGGACGAAGCTGAAAAGGCCAAAAAGGAACTATCGAGTACGACAGAGACAGAGGTAAATATACCGTTCATCACTGCCGATGCCGATGGCCCTAAGCACTTTGAAATCAAACTCAGTCGCGCCAAACTCGAGGAGTTAGTCGGACCGCTCCTCGACCGGCTTGACGATCCGGTGAAAAAAGCACTCAAAGACGCTAAGCTAGATGCTAAAGATATCAACGAAGTGGTGCTTGTTGGTGGCATGACACGCATGCCGGCCGTGGTTGAGCGTGTCAAAAAGCTTTTTGGCAAAGACCCGATGCAGGGAGTTAACCCTGACGAGGTCGTGGCTGTTGGTGCGGCGATTCAGGGCGGCGTGCTGGCTGGTGATGTCAAAGACGTTCTGTTGCTTGACGTGACGCCACTATCGCTTGGTATTGAAACTATGGGAGGGGTGAGCACAAAACTGATCGAACGAAACACCACAGTGCCCACCAGCAAATCCGAAACTTTCAGTACCGCTGCCGATAACCAACCGCAGGTCGAGATAAACGTTCTTCAGGGTGAACGAGAGTTTGCGGCTGACAACAAAAGCCTTGGGCGGTTTATTTTGGACGGTATTGCCCCGGCGCCGCGTGGTGTCCCTCAGGTTGAGGTCACGTTTAACATCGATGCAAACGGTATTTTGAACGTGACTGCAAAGGACAAGGGTACTGGTAAAGAGCAGAGTATTACCATCCAGAACTCTGGTAACATGAGCAAGGAAGACATAGAAAAAGCCCAGAAGGAAGCCGAAACGCACGCTGACGAAGACAAGAAAAAGCGCGAAGCGGTGGATGCCAAAAACCAGCTTGAAAATGCCATCTACCAGGCAAAGAAAATGCCTGACGAGTTCAAGGAAAAAATCAGCGACGAAGACAAAAAAGCTATCGAATCAGCCGTTGAAGAAGCAGAAAAGCATAAGGGTTCAGAGGATAAGGACGAACTCGAAAAAGCCATGAAGGACCTCAACGATGCTATTATGCCTATTGGCGCCAAGATGTATCAAACTGCATCAGATGACGCTCAGAAAAAAGAAGACGCCAATGGTCCAAAGGCGAAAGCATCAGACGGGCCGGTTGAAGGCGAAGTGGTTGACGAAAAGTAAACGAGTCACTACCCAGAAAAAAGCTAGTGTCGGCTCGTGAGGGCCGGCACTATGCATGCAACATGCTCGTGCTATACTAAAGGCAATGGTTAACATGGCAAAGTATCGTCGGTTACTCGGTGCGCTGCTTCATTCGGTTGTTGTTGGTATTACTTCGATCATGTTTGCGGTGAGTCCGTTTGCCTCGACGATACCCGTTTCAGCCGCTACAGCCCTCAACGCTCGCTACAAGTTCATCGACACCAACTATCCCATACCAACTTCTGGTGTGAAGTACGTTGCGACGAACGGGAGTGACCGAGCGGCTGGGACGTCTTCTGCTCCTTATGCAAGTATCGCAAAAGCCATCAGCGCTGTGCCAAATGGTGGCACCGTGGTAGTAAAAACCGGTGTCTATCGCCCGGCTACTATTGCGGTCGGCAAACCCGTTACGATTCAGGCTGCTCCTCACGCCGAAGTATGGATCAAAGGCAGCCAAGTCGTCAACGGCTGGTCGCAGAGCGGCAATGCCTGGGTGAAGGGTGGATGGTCAAAGTCATTTTGCCATACCTGCACAACTAACCCAAACGACCGAGGGGCACGGGCGTATCCCGAGCAGGTATTCATAAACGATCAGTCGCAACGTCAGGTGCTGTCGCGGGCCGAGGTCAAACCCGGTACGTTTTATATGGACTTCGGGGCTCATACGATATACCTTGGCTCTAACCCAAGCGGC
The DNA here is from genome assembly GCA_039812985.1 of Saccharimonadaceae bacterium (SeqCode). Lineage (GTDB taxonomy): Bacteria > Patescibacteriota > Saccharimonadia > Saccharimonadales > Saccharimonadaceae > JAPUDS01. Next base: position 2,525 of record JBDHUL010000009.1, on the reverse strand, counting down.
CAACGGGTTGAGGTGTCGGACAGAGCGCGGGCTCTCACAACGACCGCAGCCAACGTTCGACTGCTTGGCATTAATTTCTCGCAGTATTCACCGGTACAGACCGGCAGAGCCGATGGGTACGGGGCGCTCTACATTGGTGGTCCAGGCAACACGTTGGAAAGCGGCATATTTGCGCAGTCAGCCAATGTCGCGGTGCGTATTAGCGCCGAGCGCCCGAAAGTCCGCAAAAGCCAATTCCTCGATAACGGGGCCAACGCTTTATTTGCAAACCGTCCTCACTATGCAGTTATCGAGGGTAATACCTTTGCGCGAAATAATGCATCCGGCTACAACACGCGGACATGCGGCGCGTACTGCGGGATATCAGATGTCAAGATTCTTCACACCCGCGGCGTCGTGTTTAAGAACAATATATTGGTTGATACCAATGCACCTGGGTTTTGGTGTGATGAGGGATGTATCGATACAACCGTCGTCGGGAACTATTCGTCAAACGAAGAGTCAGGCATCTTTCTCGAAGTCTCAACTCGTGCGATTGTCGCGTCAAACATTATCGAAGGCTCGACATTTGCCGGTATGCGCATCAGCGGCACGGACTATGTAAAAATATATAACAATACATTGTCGCGTAACGTCACACACATGCGCATCTACGACGATAGGCGGGCCAACGCATGTAACTCGCATTCGGGCTGCGGTCAACTCGAGAAGTGGTCGCGTCAGAACGGTCTCGATTGGAATGCAAATGGTATTGAAGTTTATAACAATATCATGTCACGGACAAAAAATACGAGCAATGGAACAGGCACGGCTTCGATGATTGTACTTGGTATCAAAAACGATAACGGTGTGGTGGTTAACCCCCGCGATGTGATCGCAGGTATGGACTATAACCTGTATTTCCGAGGTTCTCCCAAGACCGAGGGGGCTTTGATATGGGGAGGAGGCGGTACGGCAGTGAGAACGCTGCCAAACGTTGCAGCTATTCGCAGCCTCGGCTATGACAAAAACTCCATCGACATGGTTGGTGGACTCAACACAAACTTTGTCAAGGACATGCCGAACTATGGCGATAAGATGCAGAGTGACTACCGACTAAAGGAAGGGAGCGGAGCGATTCGAACCGGCAAACCGCTCCCTGCCGACGTGGCGAAGGCTATCGGAGTATCGGCCGGAACGTCAGTGAATAGAGGGGCACTCGTCAACCGTATGCTATCGACAACAGGGATCGCCGCCCCTTCTGTACCAACGACTCCGATTACTCCGGATGACCCCGGGGCGACCGATGGCGACGGAACGGGCCTCGATGCCTCTGACGAGGCCGTCAGCGATAACCTAGGATTAACGCCAGAAGAAGAATTGTCAGATGATTCTCAGGGCACATTGTCTCAAGATCCGAGTGCTGAAAATGGCGATAGTCAGTCTATTGACGACTCCGCAGTCCTATCATTCGAGGGCACATCAGCGGTAGATGACCCAAAGATCGAGGTGCCCGCGGATGACACGGCGGATGATGAAACAAGCGACGAGGAAACCTTTTTACCCCTCACCGTCATCGATGAGAATGGGCGCAAACAGGTTGCCCATTTGACGGTCAGTGGCGAATGCTCGCAAAAACTGGAAGGCGACATCGACGATGCGCCCCAGACTGGTTATATACCAAAGGATAGTAAACTACTTGTCGGTGCAAATTTCAACATTACGTGTTCTGGGGCAGGGCAAACTGCCCTTGTCGATATCAGCTTACCCGACCTCTATACTGACACCGGAAGACTTCGTGTCTACAAGACACAGGGTGATGGCAGTGTTGATATTACCGATGCGGTGACTTTCAGCCAGCAGATAAAAGGCGAAAAGGCTGTGACGTTTATTAGCTATTCATTACATGACGGCACAAGGGCCGACGGTGACAGAACCGAGGATGGTGTTATTTATGATCCGGTGTATGTTGTCCGGTTAACGGGGAGTGATACTGCCGTTCGGCCTCCGTCAGTTTTGGTGCCGACTGAAAGCGAGGCTAAAAATTACGCTAACAGTCCAGATGAAACAGCTGAGAGTATGCCGCCACTCATGCGTATCGTTGTGACGTCGCTCCTCATTGGCATTGCCGGCCTGGCAGTCTTCTTGGTGTATCGTTACCGTCTGCAACTTCTCCAGGCATTTGAAAATATTACTCGGATGGTTCGTTAGCACTCTTGCGCGCTGAGTGCTAGGAGCGTATAGTAGTAACAGATGACAAAACGAGACTACTACGAAGTGCTGGGGGTTGGGAAGACTGCGTCCGATGACGAGATTAAAAAAGCTTTTCGAAAAGCTGCCGTGCAATACCATCCCGATAAAGAAGGTGGCGATGAAGCGAAGTTCAAAGAAATCAACGAAGCCTACGAAGTACTGAAAGACAAGCAAAAACGCCAGCGCTATGATCAGTTTGGCCATGCTGGTGTCGGCGGTGCATCGGGAGGCGGCAATCCATTTGAAGGGTTTGGTGGGTTCGGCGGTCAGGGGCAAAATGTCCATTTTGACTT
>JBDHUL010000008.1:0-22156 GCA_039812985.1 Saccharimonadaceae bacterium (SeqCode) | reverse complement strand
TAGATTTTTCAATTCATCGCAGGGATATTTTTTTCTCCTACCTTCGGAAATGGGTTAGGGTTTTGGAATACAGAACCACCACAAAAGTTATGCATATCATAATCATATGAGATGGGTGCAATGAAAAAAACAGCGAGCAGAAAGCGGCTTGTTTGGGGGCTGATTGGGTTGCTTCTGCTGGTAGCCTCGCTTGGGTTGGTGGTAACTCGGTACAAACTATTGCATTTTGGTACGACTCGCGCCGACGAGATTATTTTTTATTTGCACAACGGTGCTGAAGGAGGCAACCTCGTTAATTTTCGCGGAGCGGTGGTAGAATCCTTGCCGTGGCTGCTTCTCATACTGCTGTTTCTTTCGGCGCCGCTTATCGATTTTTATCAGAATAAAGTAGCGTTTGATATGACAATAGGCCGAGGTCGACGTGCCACGAGAGTGCATTTTAACCCGTCGAAGATTCGTTTGAAATATAAACTTGGGTATGCTGTGCTGGTGTGTATTTTGTCGCTTGGGTATCTCGTACTGTCGTTTGGTGTCTACGAATACATGCGGCTGCAGTTGTCTTCAAGCAATGTTTTTGAGAAGCACTACGTCGATCCGGCGGCAGTTCTCCTTACTTTTCCAGAGAAAAAGCGCAATCTGGTGTATATTTTCCTAGAATCAATGGAAGGGACGGTCGGCTCGAAGCAACGTGGGGGTGCGAGCAATGTGTCGTATATACCGGAACTTGAAAGCTTGGCAGCGCAGCATACTGCTTTTTCAAACACCAGTCTGCCGCTTGGCGGAGCCTATGCTCTCACTGGTGCGACCTGGACGGTCGGCGCTATGACGGCTCAGTCTGGCGGCGTACCGCTAGAGAATAGCTTGGGTATTGGCCATAATGATATGGGCACGGTGAAACAATTTCTTCCTGGCATGTATACCCTTGGTGATATCCTGCATAACGCTGGGTATACACAGGAACTACTGATTGGTTCGGATGCGGCGTTTGGCGGACGAGACAAACTATATAAACAGCATGGGGACTACGCAATTTTTGACTACGAAGCTGCCAAAAAAACCGGAAAAGTACACAGTGACTATAAGACCTGGTGGGGTTTTGAAGATAAAAAATTGTTTACCTATGCGAAAGAAGAGGTAACAAGGCTTGCTGGCGGTAAGGCTCCGTTTAACGTGCAACTCTTGACCGCCGATACGCACTTTACTGATGGCTATCTCGATCCAAGCTGCCCGAAACTGTACGACCAGCAGTACGAAAATGTGTATGCTTGTTCGTCCAAGATGGTGTCCGAGTTTGTAGAGTGGTTACAGCAACAGCCATTTGCGGCCGATACCACAATCGTTTTGAGCGGCGATCATCTTGGGATGCAAACGGACTTTTACTCGCAATTTACGGCAGGTAGCCCAGCGTATCAACGAACGGTCTATAACGTTTTTATCAACCCGGCTGCTCACGCAACCCAAACTCAGCAGTTCAACCGGCAGTTCTCGACGATGGATCTCTACCCTACGACGCTTGCGGCACTTGGTGTCAGTATTGACGGCAACCATCTTGGGCTTGGCACCAACCTCTTCTCGGATGAAAAGACGTTAGTCGAGAGGTATGGTCGTAGCGTGCTTGACGAGGATCTCGGAAAGAATTCAGTGTATTACGATAAGCATATATTGACGAAACACTAAGTTATGGAGAGGCAATGCTCGCCACGAGGGCCTCAAGTGGTTTGGTAGGAGTCCAGAGTAGGTAGCAAGCAGCTCTCGTGGCAGTACTACCGCGCCAAATGCTCATGGGCTCGTTAAATTCCTGCGATACAACGTTGCCGCCATGCGCAACGACGAGTTGGTTTTGATGAAAGGTGACGATGGCGCATGGATACGTGATAGTGAATTTGTGCAGTGCATCGACGAGCTGCATAAGCTGCATAGAGAAACTGAGGATACGCGGATAATACACTGACTGGAATATTTTTTGTAACTGCGCGAAACTCACCACGAGCGTGGTCCTTTCACGGCTCACGAGGCGTTCGGCGACAGGCTTAAATAGCTCAACTGCATCGCGCGTCACGACGAGATGATCAGTGAATGAGCTCAAAAGTTGTTCACAAGCCATGGCGGTTTCGCTGTTTCGGCCCATGTCACCAACGAGCAGCAGAACGTCCGCCCAGTGTGCGGCTGCCACGATGTCGGGGATGGCTTCGCGGCTAAACCCGCCAGATGTATTACTGGCAATAAACCGTGCGTCAGTAACGACTGCTGGAACGGATTTTTTGAGGACGTCTGGCAGGACGGCACGCACCTGCCCTGCCCCCAAATGAATTGCGGTGACGTAGGCTTCGTTGACGGCGACAAAACCGAGCTTGTTCCCGCCAAGTATGGCTAGTTTTCCAGCGCGGGAACGTTGCTCTGGTTTATTCCACTCGATGTCCGGAAATAACGGTTTAGTAGATGATTGTGTTTGCCAGAACGAGGTCATTGTCCTTTTTCTCCAACCGGTATGCAATATTCTTTCTCTCAATCACAATCGGCCAACCCTCTTTTTTCGCTTGTTCGAACAAGCCTTCCGATGGGTTAAAGGCAATCGGATGCGCAACCAGCTGGAGGAGCACCCCATCGCCGTCACTATCGCCGATCGCGTAACTGTCGTGCCACGAAAGATGGTGTTCATCAACGAGCGCGCGCAAAATATCGGCCTTTTTCCCGATTGTCGGTCGTTCGACGCCGCCGGTGAAGCGGTTGGCGCTGCGCTCATAAACCGCCCCGACAACGATATCAAAATCATATTTTTTGCCGAATCGTTCAATGAGTTCTTGCTGTGAACCGGTAATGGCAATAATCGTGTAGTCCGCTGCTTGCAGGTCTTTCAAAAGCCGACGTGGGAAATGGTGGATCTTGTGAGCGCTTTGCTCGATGACTTTGTCGCAAGCTGCTTCAAATGTCGCAATCGGGATGAGTGGCAAGTGTTTCATCATCATTTTGACGACGAAATGTTCATAGTTATCGAACGTTAGTTCACCACCCCGCCACTTATTCCATCGTTCATTGAGCTCGTGAAAAGCATTATCAGAAAAAACGCCCACAAACGCCAGCTCTTGTACCAGTTCGTGGTAGAGCTGCCAACGGTACAGTGTGCCGTCTATATCGAACACTGCGAACTTCTTCATATAAGTCAGTATACCCTTTCTTGACGATGACTTGCGATGATGTATTAGATTTCTATACTTACCGGACAGTGGTCGCTCCCCATCTGCGAAGCGTGTATGGCGGGGTTTTGGACTTTCTGTGCAATACCGTTGCTTGCCAGCCAGTAGTCGATGCGCCAACCAACGTTACGAGCGCGGGCATTGGCCCAGTGTGTCCACCAGCTGTAGGCCCCTGTTTCGTTTGGGTTCGCGGCGCGGAATGTATCGACATAGCCGGCGCTGAGGAAGTTACCAAACCCTTCGCGTTCTTCATTCGTAAATCCATGCTTGCCAATGTTCGGTTTGGGGTTTGCCAGGTCTATTTCTTCGTGTGCAACATTGAGGTCGCCGCAAAACAGCACCGGTTTTGTTTCTTCGAGCCGCTGGATGTACGCCAGAAAGGCTGGATCCCAATGGCGATAACGGAGTTCGAGCCGCGACAGGTCATCTTTGCTATTTGGAGTGTAGACCGTTACGACCCAAAAATCAGGAAATTCGGCCGCAATCACGCGCCCCTCGTCGTTCGGATCGCCGTAGTTATCACCGGTGACCGCATAAGTAGCGACAATATCTTCAGGAAATCCGTCAACGTACTGCACGGCTGGGGTTTTGCTGAAAATTGCCGTGCCGCTGTAGCCTTTTTTGACGGCGCTAAAAAAATGTTCATGGTACTGCGGTAAGTCTAGTTCGACCTGGTTGCGAGATGCTTTGGTTTCCTGCAAACACAGCACGTCGGGTTGGTGCTCGGCGAGAAATGTTTGCAGTTCACCTTTTCGTACCACTGCCCGTATACCGTTCACGTTCCACGAGTAAAGTTTCATACCCTTTAGTTTACCGTATATTGACCAAAAGTTAAAAATGTGATATCATAGAAACATGATAGAGCGAAATAGAGGCAGACTTGTAGGATCACGAGGATTTACGCAAGGCTCTCGAGTTGGCGGCGAGCGACCATCAACTTCTGGAACAGAGAGACCAAAGAGAGGCTTAGCGCCAGAAGAGGCGAAACGGCTCGCGCAATTAGCCACTAGAGCGACCACCCTTCAGGCAGAACTTGGGGAACAGCATGGTTTTTTTCTAAATCTTGATGACGCCCTCGATTTTGTAGAAAAATACCCTGAAGCCTAAATAGCAACAATCGCGCGAGCGCCACGTGCTATAGTAGGTGTCGATGATAGACCACCAATTACCGATGCTTGTGACCTTCGACGGCGAGGCGCGGAGCGGCAAAGGCACGATTGCGCAGAATACTAAAGATTACCTGCGCGATACAAGGGGCTGTAAAGTGATGCTGATTGACCGAGGACAGACGTTTCGAGTGCTCGTCGTGGCAGCCGAACGGTTCGGTGTTGACCTCGACAATCCCGCAGCGATCGACGCTTACTTAGGAGATAAAACGAATATTGCGGCCTGTGTGCAGTTTGTGAAGGATGTGTACCATATGGCGAAGAGTGAACGTGATACACTGCTCTACACCAATGCCGTTGGGGCAAATAGCGCAAAGGTTGGAGCGCGCGCTGCGAGCCAGGAGTTTGTGAAAATGCTGACGAAAAAATGGCTCCGCGATGCCGCGAGCGAAGGATATGAAGTCGTACTGGTTGATGGTCGGACGCTTGAAATGGTTGCTCGTGAGATGCAAGACGACGGGCTTTGTGATTACCGGCTCGGCCTGTATTTTGTATGTGACCCGCGCGTGGGGGCGCGGCGGACACTTGGCTATGCGGCGAAACAATACGACGAATTGAATGCCGATGAGAAACAAGAAGTCGATGATTTCGTGACCCAGATAGAAGAGCGCAACCGACGCGACAAAGAACGTAGCGTCGAACGGCTCGCGCCGCCTGTGGGTGCTCAAACCTACCACCTGCCAGTGGTGCCAACAACCAAGAAGACAGATGACACCCCGATGTATGTCATCGACACATCCGCCGATCTCACAAAGATCGAGATGAGTCGACCAGTTGCTGAGTTTGTTGCGGCTGTTCTTAAAACTTAGCGGCGTGATTCGCGCTCAAGGTCACGGCGTTTGATGGTCTCGCGTTTGTCCCAACGTTTTTTGCCCTTACCGAGGGCAATGACAAGTTTGATATAGCGTCCTTTGTTGAGTAGCTTTGTTGGGACTACTGACATACCTTGTTTTTTAGCAGTTTCAAACCGTTCGATTTCTTTTTTATGGGCAAGGAGCTGGCGTGCTCGGTTCTCGACGGTCTTGATTTCCCCGCCCTTTCGGTTATTGGCGACGGAAAAAGAGGCATTATGGAGTTCAAGCTGACCGTTTTTTACTGAAACGTAGGCGCCTTTGAGCTGGATGTGCCCAAGCCTGGCGGCGCGGGTTTCTGGACCTGTCAAGCTCAGCCCCACGACGAGTTCTTCGCCGAGGGAGTATTCAAACCGCGCACTGCGGTTGACGATGGTTGGGTTTGAGGGACGCTTTTTCACGGCTCTATTGTAGCAGAGAAGCTGGCGATTGCACGGCGATAAACAGAGATAAACCGTTGTTCCATAATTTCCGCACTGACCTTTTTACCAATCTCTTTTGAAGCAATGACCATAGCAGCGTGTCGGTCGCGGTTTTCTAAAAAGTAACGCATGCCGTCTTCGATTGCGCTGACGGACGGTTTGACGAGTAGGGCATTTGCGGGACTGACGCCAACGTTGAGGCGGTCGTCGCAGTAGAGTATGGGTGTGCCAGAGGCTGCTGCTTCGGCGAGTACCATGCCCTGGGTGTCGAACCGGTACGATGCAAACACAAACACGTCAGCGTTAGCAAACTCGTTGGCGATACGTTCAATGTCGTCGTAGTGACCGAGAAATTTGATTTTGCCTGACTCGATTTCGTTTCGGGCAAGTCGTTTGAGATCTTTTTTGGCCGACCCTCGACCAACGATGTAGAGTTCGGTGTTCTTGTGAGGCAGTTTTTTAAACGCTTTTATAATGACGTCAACCCGTTTTTCAGGATCAAGCCGCCCGCAGCTAAAAAACCGCATGACGTGTTCGTCAGGGCGAATCCGCTCGGCTTTGGCGAAAATCGGCGAGACACCGTTGGGTACGACGTAGGCTTTGCTGGCAAAAGCTCCACGACTTGAGTCAACAAGTGCGTCGATAACAAAATCTGCCGGTGAGGTGAATGCATCAACATACTGCGCGAGCCGCGCAACATTTTTCCAGTCAGCCTTGGCGAGTGATACGCGTTCGGGGGCGCTCAGTTTTCGCGGAAAGTACAGTTTTGCTCCTGAGCGTTCAGGGCGCAGCTGTTTCATGATAAGCGGTGCGATTTGCAGGTAGGTCAGCGAATTGAGTAGCGACAACACCGGTGAGGTGCGGTGTGTCCCGGCGTAGTTGGAGTGAAATGTGTGGACATGGGGGATGTTCTGTAGCTGGGCAATTTGCGTCGCAAGAAACATGGCACCGCGTTCGTTCTGGGAATGGACAATGTCAAATTGGTACGCTTTAGCAATTCGCTCGGCAATTTTTTTGTCAAAACGTAGTGAGCTCAAAAAGCTTTCGGTACCAGGTATATGCCAGACGCTGAGTGCCTCTGATGCACAGTTGTCTGGTGCGACAAAGTATGGAGATGGTGCAAACAGCGTGACGTGATGCCCCGTTCTGACCAGTTCGTTTATTTGCAGTTCGATTGAGCGAGCGACGCCGCCAGATTTTGGGAAAAAATCGTCCATAAAAATGCCGACGCGTAAAGGGGTATTTTCAGATGTTTGCATAGCTGCTGATAAGTATGACATAGAACTACGGCGAGTTCTAGCGCGTGCAGAGGTGCGCAGTTTGGTATACTAGGAACAAGCACTATGAAAATCGGACTGTTCACCGACACGTACCGACCGACGATAAACGGTATTGTGTTTGTTGTTGAGACGCTCAAAACGCAACTTGAGGCGCTTGGACACGAGGTGTATGTGTTCTGCCCAGCTAGGACGATTGCACCAAGCCGGACTCAAGGGCCAGCGGCCGACGATCCGCACGTTATACGGATTCCGAGCATCAAAAGCGGTTTTTTCGATGATTTTGACTTTACGTTGTTTTTTCCACCACGTATGTTGCGACGCATTCGAAACCTCAATCTCGATGTCGTGCACATATTTACCCCCTCTCAAGTTGGTTTTTTGGGCATTAACGCCGCCATAAAACACGACACACCCATGGTCGTGCAACATTGCACTGACTTGTATGAATTCGTTGAGCACTACCCCGGCGTGTTGCCGGGCGCTCTGGCGCTCGTGGGGATCGTATTTCCGATGAGCGTCAAACTGCGCGGCAAAGATGTCCGCGAAATACTCAAACTGTATCGTCCAAGGGCTGGTGCGACCAAATGGAACCAGGCTATCATCTCAAAAGCCATCACCATGCTCTACAGTAAAGCGGACGCGACGATTGCTCTGAGTCGTAAAAGCTTTCAACAACTGAAACGCTGGCAGGACAAGCACTACCGATATGATTTGACGTTGATGCCAAATGGTGTCAACGCCCTCCCTGCTCCTTCCGAAGCCGAACTGTCCGCGTTTCGTCAGCATTGGGGGCTCAGTGAAAAAGACGAGGTTTACGGGTTTGTTGGCAGGCTGGGTGAGGAAAAGAACCTACCAGTGCTCATTAAAGCGTTCGATCGGGTAGGTCGGGAACGTCCACGCGCGAAATTGATATTTGTGGGTGACTTTGATTACCGCGAAACGCTTGAAGCCATGGCGGCCGCATCGAGGTACCCTGAAAGGATAATCTTTACCGGTGCACTGCCCCGCGAGCAGCTCGGGGTTGTCTATGCCGTCCTCGATGTGTTCGTGTTTCCGTCGCTGAAAGATACGCAGGGCTGGGTGTTGCACGAAGCTGCCCATGCAGGGTTACCTATTGTCCTGATAGACCAAGGAGTCTCTGAGGTGATCGAAGATGGTCATAGCGGGTTTTTTGCAAAAAACAACGCAACGGACGTGGCGCGGAAGATAACCGACTTGCTACGGAGTCCGGCGAAACGGAAAAAATTTGGTGAACGTTCCCGTCAGCTCGCCGCAGCGTACACAGAGGAAGCCCAGGCTCGAAAACTTGAGAATTTGTACGAAGAAGTGATTGCTCGCCACGACGAGCGCTCTCCCCTTCCATCCCCGCGCCGCCGCCTCCGGTTTTTTCGCTAGGAGCGCAAGGTCTCTTTTAGTAATCAATGCCTTTGTTCGCTATAAATCCATCGTCGAAGTGGTGTTTAAGTTTTGTCATGTTGGTGGCGATATCGACGTTATCAAGCAGTGTGTTTGGGAACCCTCGTCCAGTGAGGCAAAGGCTGGTGGTTGGGGCGCATTGTTGGAATAAGTTTGTGAGGTCTTTTTGCTCAAGCAAACCGTCTTGTACGGCGTTGTTTATTTCGTCGCAGATGACGAGCTGATAGTCGCCGCTTGAGGCTGCTTGTAGCGCGAAGGCAAATGTTTCCCGGGCAGCGACCCGATGTTCTTGTTCGGTTGCCGTCGAGCTGAGTTCTCCAGCTTCAAAAAACCCTAAACCGCCTTTGTAAAAATCCAGCTGTGCATCATACAGTGGCATAATGCGCTGAATGAACGCATGTTCTGACACGTCCCAGAGTTTTATAAACTGCACATAGGCCACGCGGTATCCTGCACCGAGTGCGCGTACAAGTAGGCCAAGACTGGCGCTGGTTTTGCCCTTGCCTTCGCCGGTGTAAACGATGATGACACGCTGTTTCGGGGGTAGTGGCATCTAATAATCTCCTCCACTGACACCATAGTATTCTTCAAGCGTGAGAATGTTTTTTGCGTGCATGTCGGTAGCTATGTCAACCCCGACGTATCGCCAGTGCCATGGTTCATACTTATAACCTGTTACGTCAGTTTTATTATTTGGATAACGGAGAATAAACCCGTACTTATAGGCACTAGCTTGTAACCACGTGAATTGTGGTGTAGCGGCGAAGGAGTCGTCGATGGGGCTAAAGTCCATTGCAAGCCCGGTTTGGTGTTCGCTGTAGCCGGGTCGTGCGCTAAAAGTGTCAGCCCTTGCTTGACCATACTGATTGACATATGAATTGTACAGAGTGACCTGTGTTTGGTACGAACGATAGCCGCTTGCCGGGGAGATAGGTATGCCTGCACCAGAGTCGGTTTGCATTTGGCGGATGGCATCTGCTGGAGCTGTTCGAACTTTTTGAGAGCCGACAGAGACGAGATCGGAAGGCGTATAGGTGATCGGAGATAACGGATGTTTTTTGTTAACCACGATATGGTATGAACCATCCGAAGCAACAGATGGTTTTGCCGGCTGGGGAGTTTGATTTGAAGGAGGCTGTTTCTCCACGACAGGTGGAGCGGGCGCTACAGGAGTGTTTTGAGGTGTTTCCGTCACCTGCTGGCGGTCATTTGTGGGTGGTGGACTGGTAGTTACTTGAGGTTTTGTTTGCCAAAAGAAGACCCTCCATATAAGGATTCCAGATAAAAGTCCCAAAGCTACCACTCCGCCGATGATGAGTATGGTGCGTTTCAGGGGTAGCTTTGAGACCTGTTTCATAGGACTAGTTTATAGGTATATTGAAAAGCGTACCGTTGCCGCCGATTGCTGTTGGCATTTTACCATTCCACTTTTCGATAGCGAGTTTCTTGAGGTAGTTGTCGCTGAGGGTTTGGGCTTGGGCGGCTTGGGCTTTGGCGTCGGTTTCAGCGGCCGTCAAGTTGAACTTTGCCCGCTCGGCGTTTTGCTGGGCGACCTGTTTTTCTTCAATGGCCCGTGCGAAACTATCGGAAAACTTGAAGTTCGTGATACTAAAGTCATCCACGACAATGCCATATTTGCCCAGACGGGCGTTGAGCGCATCGTACACATCGCGCTTGACGGCTGCCCGTTCGGTGATAAGCTCTGACGCGTTGTATTTCGCACTGGCGCCCTTGAACGTTTCACTGATGGCCGGGCTGATGATACGGTCTTTGTAGAGCGCCCCAATAGTCTGATGAATTTTACTGACTTCCCCTCTATTTAAGTGGTAGTTGAGGACGACTTCGGCGGTCACGTCCTGGAGGTCCTTGGTGGCGGCTTGCGTGTCGGCAGTTTCCTTCTGCACTTTGACATCATAAACAGTAACGTCGTTGACGCCATATGGCCATACCAGCCCAAGTCCTTCGCTCAGTTCGCGCCCCGTGACGTGGCCATACTGGGTAACAACCCCCACTTTGCCGGTGTCGATAGCGCGGATAGCCGATAACAGACCCCAGAGCGCGACCGCGATGATGATAAGCCATATAAATCGCCGCGGATGCTTACCGGTTGGTACTGAAATTTTTGCCATAGAACCCTCCTTGAATTGATGCACTTTAGTGTAGCCTAAAGGTTGACCATTTTCCAGAGGGCAGTGAGCTGGGCGCTGAGATAATTACCACTCGCCGACGGGAGTTCGATAAGAATAGCTGGCTTCCCAAGTTTTTGACCTATCCAGTCTTCATATTGGCCGCTAAACCCGTACCCCATAGCGTCTTCGGCGGCTGATCCAAACATGGTCGAATACCCAACTGTTGCGGCGTAGAGGCTGCCAACACTACGAGAGCTGCCGACATCGTTAGCGCCAACCAGTCGTCCTTGAGCGTGAAATGATACTTCAAGGGAGGGGTTGACCTGTGATGTCAGGTTTGCAATCGCTCGAGTTTCGGGTTCTGACATGGCCGCGCTGCCTCCCCCGCCGCGTAGCGTGCCACCAGCTACCTGAATGTCGGTACGCCAGTCACTGGTTGCGAAGTTACGGTCTATGTTGACGCCGTTGGCGTTGAGGCGCGTGCCAGCTGCAATCCCGTCAGGGTTCGTGTTGGGCACGATAACAATTTGTTTTCCGGCCGGTATTTCGGGTGCATGAACATCGAGGTAGTTCGCCCAGGCCTGCATGGTTTGCTGACCGCTTGGCTCTGACCCATGCATACCGCCGGTGAAAAGAATCGTAGTACCGCCACCTCCATAATAATAGGCGACGATTGGACGACCTTTTACCGAATAGCCAATGGTAGCGGTTGCCCGGCAGTTGATGCGGGAGGCAAATGACCAGTCGCTTTTTGATACAAGACCATTGCTTGCGCTCACTATCCCTTTTGTGACGATGACGTTAAATGGTGCGCACCGTGCCGCGGAAGACAGGCGGAAACTCACCTGGTTACTACGAACCATAGGTGCTGCTGTAACGCCGGTTACTTGGGCAAATTTCGCAGTGGTCGCTGCGTCGATGGCTTGATCAAAACTCACGACGACAGTTGCATTCGGATCTACTCCACTCGTTCCGATATTGACGCCAGTCACTTTTGGGCCGCCAGAAGTAGTAAACGTGACGATATATGGTTCATTTATGGTACTTCCGTCGGCTGCTTCCACGCTCGATAGTCGCAGTCGATAGGCCTTTTCCCGTTGCAGTTCTGCGGCTGTTGCTATGGTCGCATCATTTCCGCCAACCGTGGCTTTTGATTCGATGACGCTACTTTTATCGCCATCTACTAACTCAAGAGTGGCCGAAGCGGATTTCAAAGGTTTGTCGGTGTGAATGACGAGTGAAGAAATTTTGTCGTATACCGTTTGGTTTGGACTTACGGTTCCGCCTGTGACAGTGACGGCAGGTAGAATAACAATTTTTTGGTCTGAAACTTTCGTGATACTCTTACCGTTAAATACTCGACTAAGTGTGACGGTGTGCTCGGCACCTTGGCTGAGTCCGAGTTCTTTGACCGGACACGAGAGCTGGGCGCCTGCCGTGAGGCAATGTTGTTTCTTAGCTTCGCTCGCAATTTGGTATTCATACACGGTGTCGGGTTTGTCCATCTGGAACAGAACGGGTTTGGTAACGGCTATTGCCGCAGTTGTAAGCGATGCGGTAACTCGAGGCGGCTCACTAACTGCGAGGCGATAATGCTGCCGTAGCAGTGCCCATCCATAAGGTGCGCTCGACAGAGCAATACTTCCCTTTGTCGGGGCCTTGACTGGGGTGAAGCACGTTGAAGTTGCAAGCCACGGCCATTTTTCCTTATAGCGTAAAGAAAATACTGACGACGTCTCCATTCGTTGCTGCCGTGGGAGAAGTGTTACCTCGTTCACGCACGTCTCGCCGTTAAAGGAGAATGTCACAGGCTTTGCCAGTCCAAACATCACGACGTACCAGACACCGATGATAATGCTGGTGCATATGAGGATGATGATGACGGGCCGTTTGTGTGTTTTTGCGGCAAAACCCTCGGGCATTTTGCGTTTCATAACCTATGAATTATAGCATGGTTTGCAATAATCGCCACATTACCTCTGTTATACTAGAGGTATGGTTGTCGATGTTACCATAACAGAAAAGTCATTCGGGCCAAAAAGTCTGTACAAAAGGCTGGTATTTTCAGTGGCAGACGGCGAGAAGATCGGTGTTATTGGCCGTAACGGAGTCGGCAAATCAACACTCCTTGGCATTCTGGCCGGCACGGATACTGACTATGACGGTGATGTAGTATGGCGCCGCGGTGTTCGGGTGGTCAGTTCGCGTCAGGAGCACCACGAACACGATGATAAAACGGTGCTACAGTATATTTTGAATGACCTGCCCGAATACGCTGAACTGGCGCATGTTATCGAAACGTACCCGGAGACAATGGGTACAAGTGTTCGGAAAATTGCCGAGTACACCGACGCTCTCGAGCGCTTCTCTACTCTCGGATACTATGACAACGAAAGCCTCATCGTTGAGGACCTCAAACGCCTTCATATACCAGAACAACAGGCCCATGGTACGTTGGCGGCGTTGTCTGGTGGGCAAAAACGGCTTGTTGAGGTGGTAAAGATTATGCATTCCAACGCCCACCTGGCACTTGTTGATGAACCAACGAACCACATGGACTACGCAGCAAAACGGCAGTTTGTTGATTGGATGAAGTCATCTCCTATGGCGATGCTCGTCATTACGCACGACCGCGACGTGCTTGGCCGGGTCGATAAAATCATCGAAATAAAAGATGGCGAGGCCGTGGTGCACGGTGGCAACTATGAACATTACCTACGGGCCAATGCTACCTCAACAACCGGGGCTATGCACGAATACGAGGTGGTGCAGCGGCGCATTGCCAACCTAAAGGATAAGGTTACGCAGTTTCGCCGTTTTAAGGAAAAAGCTCGCGACCCAGATACAATCAAGCAGTTTAAACGCCGTGAATTACAGGCCGCTGCTGAGCTGGCCGAGCTTGAAAAAGTCGAAAAACCAACGTTCTGGATTGATCAGGCTTCGGTGAAAGACCTTGGGATCAAAAGTGGTGAGCAGTACGAAAGATTTAAAGCCAAAAACATTCGTATCCAGCGTGCTGCCCAAGGAGAACAACATACGCGGCTGCTCGTTGATGTGCGGGGTTTGAGCCTCGGGTACGGCACCGTCCCAGTATTTGCCGATCTATCATTTCAGTTACGTGAAGGCGAACGAGTGGAGCTGCGCGGTCGTAACGGGGCTGGCAAAACAACTCTTATTCGGACGTTGCTTGAAACTGTGTCTGGGAGTCCGAGGACGAGTGCGACTTGTTTCGCCGGATACGTCGAGTGTGATAAGAAAATTGTGGTTGGTGTCTATGAACAAGAAATAGGACGCGAGCTGTTCGACTTGACCTTACAGGAAGCTATTGAAAAAATGTATCTCGACCAACGACTACCCATCACTGAAACAAAAATCCGGCAGCTGCTGGCTGATTACCTGTTCACACCGGTTGATGGCGCTACGCAGGTTGGACGTCTGAGCGGCGGACAGAAGGCTCGCGTGCAGCTCATCGCCATGCTGTCGAACAACCCTTCCCTACTCGTACTGGACGAACCGACCAATCACCTTGACCTGCCCAGTATCGAGGAGTTAGAGCACGCGTTGCAAAAATACCACGGCGCTGTACTCTATGTTTCGCACGACAGCTACTTTCGTGACGCTCTCGGCGGCGTAGTCGTGAGTATAGAGGGCAAAAAGTAGGCCGGTTTTAGGCCAGATGCTTTACGCCAGTACTCCGTCGGATAATTTGAACGTGCGATCGGTGCGGCCGGCAATGTCAAGGTCGTGCGTGACGACGACGATAGTTGTTTTGGCCTTTTTGGCAAGGCTATGGAGGAGGTCAAATATCTTCCGGCCGTTTTCGCTATCGAGGTTACCGGTCGGTTCATCGGCCAGTATAAGTGATGGCTTGTTGGCGAGCGCCCGGGCAATAGCGGCTCGTTGCTGTTCCCCTCCAGACATTTTTCCTGGGGTTCGGGCTTGGTTTTCCCCGCCGATCCCCACGAGGTCGAGGAGTTTTTCGGCACGGGCTCGGCGTTCTGGTTTTGGTACGCGGGCAAACTCCATTGGGAGCATGACGTTTTCCAGAGCAGTGAGGTTTGGGACGAGGTTGTAACTCTGGAACACGAACCCTATTTTATTGCGGCGGTAATCGATAAGTTTGTGGTCGCGGAGTTTTGTGATGTCAACGCCGTCGATTTCAATCTGGCCGTCTGTTGGGCTATCGAGGGCGCCGAGAAGGCTCAGTAGTGTACTCTTGCCGCTGCCGCTCTTGCCGATAATACTGGCAAATTCACCGGTATCGACGCTAAAGGCGACGTCTTTGACAGGGGAAACTTTGTTTCCGCCCTGACTAAATTCTTTTTTCAGATGTTTGACAACGAGCATGGTTATTCACTCCTCATGGCTTCTGCCGGTTTAATGTTACTTATGAGCAAGGATGGGACGGCGCTTCCAACGATGGCAATGACGAGGGCAGCGCCGAGGCTAAGGAGAAGTGTTTGCCATCCGACCGATGCTTCGATATTGCGTATGGCTTGCTGACTGGCAGCGCCAAATCGACGCACGCCGGGGCCAAAACCACCCGGCCGTGTATTTTGAGTAGCTGACGCAGACGAGTTAGTGACAAGCGCCTCTGTTATAGGTGTCGAAGCGGCAATACCGAGACCGGTTCCGACGACGAGACCTAGAGCGGTGAGGGTGATCGCCTCGGCGACAAACTGGCGCATGATGGTAAAGTTTGAGGCGCCGATAGCTTTCATAACCCCAATTTCACGGCGGCGTTCACGGACAATCATCACCATGGTCAGAAGGATGATGACTGCTCCCGCCACCAGTGCTCCGATAAGACTGAACAAGGCTATGCGGGAAACGCTCTCGAGCGGTTTGACAGTTGCGTCAGCGGCGTCCTGACTATTTGAGATGTCGGCTTTGTCCCCAAACACCGTTTTGAGAGCGGCCGTTGCAGCGGCAAGATTGTCACTAGAGTCGATGCTAGCGGTGGCGGCAGTGACGGCTCCGGGCTGGGCCGACAACCGCTGTAAGGTGGCCAAGGGGACATAGACGCTGTTGTTTGCGAACGTATTGCCTGCGTCATAGATGCCGACGACAGTAAGGGTGGCGCCATAGGCAGTAAAGGTCGAGCCAACGGTCAGGTTGTTTTTGGTCGCCAGCCCAGAGCCAATGGCGGCATTGTTCGCGTCTTTTTCTGCGTCAAAGGCTTGGCCGTTTTTCCATGTTAGCGAGTTGCTACCAAATATGCTTGCTGAAGCAGTACTACTCACCCCAGTTATCTGCACTGGCATGGTAAACGTGCGAGTTGCTTGTCCGTTGCCTGACGAGTTTTGGCGATTAGTTGATTCTGGTGGAGCCCGAAAGTCTACCCCCGAGTTTTCCGCACGGCGATTGCCAAGTGATCCCGGTTCGATAGAAGATACGAGAGTAGTTTCGGTTGATGTCAAGCGGTCGCTGAGTGACGAAACAACAGTGGTAACATGAGCGGTAGATGTCGCTTTTGCTAACAAGTCGGTTGTGAGGGCTTCTCCGCCGCCTTCCCCGCCGCGAAAACCGGCTGGTGAAATGGAAATGGTATTGCCAACAGAGCTCTTCACGAAGGCAATACGGTCGCTCACTGCTTGTCGCGCCGCTAACATGGCAATAACAAGCCCAATACTCAACGAGAGTATAATGACGATTGACCCTGTTCTCAGAGTGTTGCGAAATGCGTTTTTTATCCCCCGGCGGATAGTGCTCATGGACGAACCTTTCATTTTACTGCTTGGTTGATTCGTACTATAGCTCTGGTTTCTGAAAGAAGTCTGAGAAATGACGATCGTATTTTACTCGGGTTAAATGCCAGCTATGGCACTGTGCACAGCGGTAGGTGGTGAGATCGAGCTCCGGCTGCACAATAGCTTTTTCGGCAATCACCTGTTCGGCGTGTTGGCGCGTGTCGTAGCAGTGCTTGCCACCACACGTACGAGGAGCGGAAAAATGTCGCGGGAGTGGTTTGCGAGTTCGGCTCATGTATTCTAGACTAGCACTTTCATGACCAGCGCGGCCAGCTACAGGGTATATACTGGATGTGTATGAAATATATTGTATCGGTCAAAAATTTGAGCAAACGCTATGACGACAACGTCGTTGTTGACGGCATCAGTTTTGAAGTAAAACCAGGAGAAGTGTTCGGGCTACTCGGGCCCAACGGCGCAGGCAAAACCACAACGCTCGAGATGATTGAGGCCCTACGGCCTATCGATGACGGTGAAGTTATGCTTGACGGTCTAAATGTTCGTGAGCAGCCCGATAAGGTGAAGGAAATTATCGGCATACAGCTTCAGTCAACGACGTTTTTTGACAAACTGACGCTTCGCGAACAACTAAAAATGTTCGACAGTCTTTACAATACCAATACTGATCCAGATGTTCTCCTGGAACAAGTTCAGCTGAGCGACAAGGCGAAAAGTTACGTCGAAGACCTATCTGGCGGCCAGCGGCAGCGGTTTAGTATTGCAGCTGCTCTCGTTAATCAGCCAAAAGTACTGTTTCTCGATGAACCGACAACCGGACTCGATCCGCAGGCTCGGCGTAACCTCTGGGAAATCATACAGGACATTCAAAAGCGCGGCATAACGGTCGTGATTACGACTCACTACATGGACGAAGCTGAACTGCTCTGCGACCGGATAGCTATCATGGATGCAGGAAGCATACTCACCATCGATACGCCCAAAAATCTTATTCGCTCGCTGTTAAAACGAGGCTTTAAAAAACCCCAGCATGTTGAACAGGCGAACCTCGAAGACGTGTTTATTGACCTAACGGGAAAGGCTATACGAGAATGAAACAATACATCCGCGGCGTACTCGGGTTGACGTCGGCCTATCGACGACGGTTTTTTAGGGATAAAACAGCGATGTTTTTTACCTTTCTTTTTCCGCTTATTTTCTTGTTCGTGTTCGGGACGATATTTAACAACAACAGCGTGAGTTTTCGGGTGGTGGCAATCAATAATTCGAAGGAAACGTTTGCGAAACAGTTTATTGACAAGATTGGCAAAAATAGTGCCTTTAAGGTAGAGTCAGCATCTAACTTGGATGATGCCAAGACTAAAATGAGCCGCGGCGAGATAGATAGTATCATCGAATTGCCGGTGGTATTTGGGACGCCAAACGCGGTCGGCGCCCCGTCGGGCACGATGAATGTCTACTACCAAAAAGGCGCCGAACAGTCTGGAAAAACTGTTGCGGCGGTGATGCAACAGATACTCGATGGCGTGAACAAACAGTACGGTCGTCCTGACGCAGCCCTGGCAGTGAGCGAAGTATCGACGGCGAAAAGCGGTTCAACAAGCTTCGACTACACGTTCTCAGGGCTGCTCGGATTTAGCCTCATGAGTATGGGGATATTTGGTCTGGCAAACGCCATGCCATCAGAAAAACAAAAAGGTAGTTTTCGGCGTTTGCGGGCCGCGCCGTTCAAGGCTTCACAGCTGGTATTTGCCAATGCCCTCCATTATGTACAGATAACGCTCATGAGCTTGCTGCTTATGATCATAGTGGGGCTGACCGTCTTTCACTTCAATATGCGCGGCGACTGGGTAGTATTTGCAGTTTTTGCGGCGCTTGCAGCGCTCATGGTGCTTGGATTTGGCCTGGTGATCGGTTCGCTTGCAAAGAACGAAAATCAAGCCGCCCCGCTTTCAAATCTTGTATCGTTCCCAATGATGTTCCTCTCCGGTGCGTTTTTCCCGAAGTTCCTGTTCCCGGAATGGCTTCAGGCCGTAGCATCATTTATTCCGCTCACCCCTGTTATTGATGGACTGCGTCAGATTATGACCGAACACGCCACACTCTCGGCGGTTGCGCCGCAGTTAGGGATTATTGCTCTTTGGACGGTGGCGGCTTATTCGGTGGCTACCGTGTTCTTTCGCTGGGGAGACGCCAATTAACCTTCCCTGAAGCGCGTAGCCGATATTCGCCTTGAGCTCTCAGGTAGAGAACTGCTATACTGTGTTACAGATATGTCACGCGAGGCACCAAAATCGTCTTCTGATAAGAGTGAGCAAAAGCTACAGGCAACACTGAGTGTCGTCAAAACATTGGCAGGCACCACCTGGCGGATGTTTGTTCCGCCAGCGCTAGGGGCGATTGTCGGTCTTCAGCTTGAAACTCAGGGCACGCACCGAGCGGCCGTATGGGGTGCGGCGTTGGGCGTGGTGGTGTCTGGGCTGCTCGTGTGGCAGCAATACCGCGCAGTCAACAGCAAGGAGAGTAAATGAACTCATTTGTGACATTTGCAGCGGCTGAACCGCATATCGACATTAAAGCATCGACATTGTTTCATCTCGGTCCGGTCCCGATTACTAACTCAATCATGCTCGGGGTGTTAGGGTACACGATTGTACTTGGCGCCCTGTTCTATGTTGTCTGGGCAATCAAAAAAGGCAAACGCAACAAATTTGTCAGTTTTGTTACTTGGGGGTACGAAGCGCTCTACAACCAGGTTGAAGGAATTATTGGCGACAAAGCTGTAGCGCGCCGGCTTGCCCCCCTTCCCATCGCTCTGTTTTTTATTATCATCGTCAACTACTGGATTGGGATACTGCCGTTCGTGGGACCGGTAACGGTGCACGGCAACATACCGGTGTTCCGCAGTTTACTCGCCGACATGAACACGACGTTTGCGTTCGCTATTACCAGTATGATTGCTGTCCAAATATATGCGGTGAAACAGCACGGGTTCTTTGGTAACCTTGGGCGGTATTTTATGAATCCGCTGAAGAACCCTATTATGTCGTTTGTTGGCTTACTCGAAATCATTGCCGAGTTGTCGCGGCTGGTGGCGCTCAGTTTGCGTTTGTTTGGCAACGTGTTTGCAGGTGAAGTGCTGATTATCATGATTGGCTATATGACCAGCTATGCGGCGTCGGTTTCCATACTGCCGTTTATGGCGTTTGAACTGTTCATCGGTACTATCCAAGCATACGTGTTTTTCATGTTAACAACTGTCTTTATCTCGCTGGGACGCGAGCATCATGGCGATGATGAGTCACATACGCACCCGAGCACGCATCCGGCCCCCATTACCATTGGCGGTGAAGGATGACATGCTTCACAAGTAAAGCAATATAAGTAACACATAAGGAGTATCACTACATGGAAAATCTAGCTTTCTCACTGGCCTACGCCGTACCAGCTCTTGGCGCAGCTCTTGGCGCCGGACTCATCGGAATGGGGGCAATGAGTGCAGCCGGCCGCAACCCAGAAAAGATTAAAGAACTACAAAGTCTCATGATTCTTGCTATTGCGTTCGTGGATGCGCTGGCTATTATCGGCATCGTCGTGGCGCTCATCAGCCGAGGTTAGTATGACAGGTGTTTTGATGCAGTTTGGGGCGACCGAAACCGCAGCGAGCGGCGATATGCTGGCGACGCTTGGGATTGATTGGAAATTGCTTGTTTTGCAAACAATTGCATTTTTGTTGCTTTTGTTTGTTCTGACAAAGTTTGTGTTTCCAAAACTCGGGGCGATGCTTGAGGCCCGCGAAAAGCTGCTCGATGACAGCGTCAAGGCCGCCAGAGAAGCGGAGTCGCTTGCCCAAAAAGCCTCGGCGGACACCGAAAAACTTATGAAAAAAGCCCGCAAAGATGCTGACGAGATGTTGTCGAGTGCCAAAGCCGAAGCTACCGCTATGGTAGATGCCGCTGAAAAAAAGTCGCGTGAACGAGCCGAGCGTATTGTCGCCGATGCAGAAGCGGACATCGAAAAAAATATCACCGAAGCACGACGGGCTCTGCGAGCTGAAACGCTTGAACTTGTGGCCGAAGCCACTGAGAAGGTTGTTGGTAGGACGGTCAATGCGTCGATCGATAAACGGGTCGTCGAACACGCTATAGCTGAGGCGAAAGAAGCAGTATGATACGCCTGTCGCGCCGCAAGCTTTCTCAGTACGGTGCCAAAGCGTTGGCGAATGGTGACATGTCTGTTATCCGTCAGCTGGCAGCGTATCTGGTATCGTCGTCACGGGTTGACGAAGTGCCGCTACTGGCGGCCGATATAGAAAAGGCTCTGGCCACGTACGGCGTGATTGTGGCCGATCTTGCGGCGACCCGAGAGCTATCGTCCGATGAGCAGGCGGCGCTTGACTCGCTTGTGATGCAGCGCTACTCCGCGCGAGACGTGGCGACGCGGTTCTCTGTCGATACGCATCTCCTCGGTGGTATTAAGCTAGCTGCTGCCGGTGAAGAACTCGATGCCAGTATGGCGCGGCGTATTGCCCGACTAAAAACCCTGAACACCTAAGGAGGACGCATGAAGAACATACAAGTTACAGAACTAGCCGAAGAACTACGAGATGCTATAGCCGGGCTTACCACTGATGCCACTTTTGAACAGGTTGGCGTAGTGACGCGGGTTGGTGACGGCGTGGCATGGGTGCATGGTCTAGACGAGTGTGGGTTTAACGAAGTAGTGGTTATTGAGACTCCAGCGGGCGATGTTGAGGCATTTGCGCTGAACCTTATGGAGGACGAAGTGGGCGCGGTGCTGCTCGGAAGCGATGAATCAGTTGCAGCCGGTCAACAGGTTCGACTCAAAGGCGAGGTGTTGTCGGTTCCGGTTGGCGACGAACTGCTCGGGCGGGTGGTGAACCCACTTGGGCAGCCGCTTGATGGTGGTCCGGCTATAAAGACCACCAAGCGAGGACTAGTTGAACGCCCAGCGGTTGGTGTTATGGGGCGAAAGCACGTGCATGAACCACTTATGACCGGTATTATGGCGGTTGATGCCATGTTCCCTATTGGACGAGGCCAGCGCGAGCTCATCATTGGCGACCGTCAGACGGGTAAAACTGCAATTGCCCTTGACACCATGATTAACCAAGCAAAGCAAAAAACTGGGGTGGTCAATGTCTATGTTGCTATAGGTCAAAAACTGTCAAAAGTCGCGCGGTTGGTTGATAGGCTCAAAGCAGAGGGTGTCATGGAGCAAACTATCGTCGTGGCGACCGGGCCGAGCGATCCGGCCTCGTTGCTCTATCTGGCGCCCTATGCCGGGACGGCCATGGGCGAGTATTTCCGCGACAACGGCCAGCATGCGCTGATGATTTATGACGACTTGACTAAGCACGCTGTCGCCTATCGTCAGATGTCACTTCTGCTCCGCCGCCCGCCGGGTCGCGAAGCGTTTCCTGGGGACGTATTTTATCTGCACTCTCGTTTGCTTGAGCGCAGCGCGAAACTGTCGGATGACCTTGGCGGCGGGTCGCTCACTGCCCTTCCTATTATCGAAACGCAGGCTGGCGATATCTCGGCCTATATCCCGACAAATGTCATTTCTATTACGGATGGGCAGATTTTTATGGAAACAGACCTGTTCTACCAGGGTATTCGTCCGGCTATTTCGGCAGGACTGTCGGTATCGCGCGTGGGTGGTGATGCCCAGACAAAAGCCGTCAAAAGCGTCTCGAGCCACCTCAAACTCGGCCTTAGCCAGTTCCGTGAACTTGCCAGTTTTGCGCAGTTTGGGTCAGATCTCGATGAGGCGACGAAACAGCAAATTGAGCGCGGACAGCGTCTGACGGAGCTACTCAAGCAGCCTCAGTATCAGCCAATGGGCGTCTGGGAACAGGTTGTAAGTATTTATGCGGTATCTGAGGGTCTATTTGACGACGTCGTGACAGCAAAGGTCAAAGATGCTCAGGCCGACCTCCTCACCCGTCTTTGGACAAAGCACAAAGA